>DASWJF010000080.1:0-10885 GCA_036397275.1 Actinomycetota bacterium | reverse complement strand
CCTGGACGACGTGGGTCAGGACGAAAGAGCTGAGGACGACGCATGTTTGACTCGCTCCCAACCCCGGTGTTGGATGAGCGAAGCGCACGGCCTCGACGCTTTGGGGAAGGAAGCCGGAAAGGGGAGCGCATGGCACAGCAGGGTCAGAGCTTTGACATGTCCAAGATGACCACGGCGACCAAGATCATGTTGGGCGGCGGGGTCCTGTTGCTGATCGACTCGTTCCTCGCGTGGCAGAAGGTCTGCGCCGGGATCGAGGGGGTCGCCGAGTTCTGCGCATCGGCCTCCATGTGGGGCGGCGACGGATTGATCTTCGGCGTGATCGCGGGACTGCTCACGATCGTGGTCATCGTGTGGGAGGTCCTCGCGCTCGCCGGGACGAAGCTCGACGTGGGGATGCCGGTCTCGAAGCTCAGCGCCTATCTGGGCTTTGGCGTCGTGGCGTTCGCCGTCCTCAAGTTCATCTTCGCCCTGACCGAGTCACCCAGCTTCGGCGCCTTCATCGGCTTCGTCCTGGCCCTCGTTGTCGGGTACGGAGCCTGGATGCGGTTCCAGGAGCCGAGCGGCGGCTCATCGGCCGCGAGCCCGGGCGGGTTCACGAGCTAGCGAGACCGGGCGAGGAGATCCGCTCCGAGGGAGTCTCCTTGTTGGGCTTGGGCAAGGTCTCGGCCTCTGCGCTACGCAAGCGAGAGGTGGACTCGTGAAGAAGTGCCCGTACTGCGCCGAAGAGATCCAGGACGAGGCGATCAAGTGCCGCTGGTGCGGCGAGATGTTGACCGGCGCCGCTCCGGCCACCTCACTGTCGTACCCGACTCAGGCCGGGCCGGGCGACGAGGCCCTCCAGTACACGCATTCGGGTCGACGGTACCTGCTGGGGTACGGGCGCGACTTCTTCGCCATCTGGGACCGGCAGCGGCCCGGCTTACCCATAGCGAGGTTCTCCCGGACCGACGACGGGTGGCGGCAGGCCTGGCTGAAGTTCGCCGACGCGGAGCCCTATAACACCGAGGTGGGGATCGGCGCGGGGCAAGCCGGAGGACCCGGCTTCGGCGTCCGCCCGCGCCGCGAGGTCAGCGGGGCCTGGTGGCTCCTTCCGATCTTCATGGGCTGGCTGGGCGGCCTCATCGCATGGCTGATCAACAAGGAGGACGACCCTCAGAAGGCACGGGCTATGCTGATCACCGGCATCGTGATGAGCGGCGCGATCCTCCTCCTATTCCTGACCGCGACGACGGGGAGCTCGACCTTCTAGCCCTCCTCGCCCGGAGACGGGGGCGGCAGGTCGGGCGGGCCGGCGGCAGAGGGTTCCTCCGACGGGCCGAAGCCCGAGGATCCGACGAGCTGCGTCCGGGCCGGGAGATCCCTCCCCGCGAGCCATCCCCCCACCAGCCCGCCGGTGACCCCCCACACCAGCGCGAGGAGACCGCCGAGCAGCACATCGGGCCCGGCCCGGACCAACGCGTCGGTGGAGATGACGCCGAGGTTCGCGGAGGACCCGGCGGACAGCGAGGCGAGCCATGAGCCCAGCGCCACCAGGACAGCGAAGACCACCCCAGAGCCGGCGCCCACCGCGGCGGCCTCGGTCTGAGTCCTGGCCCGTCTCCTGGCGGCGTGCCGGCCGCCGAGGAGCACCGACAGCGCCGGCACAAGCAGGAACAGGAAGTAGCCCGCGGGCGCCGTCCCGAACTCCGTGCTCACGGGCGGCGCTCCCCCGAACACGTTCTCCGGCGAGAGGTCACCGACGGACACCTCCCTCGGGTAGTTCCAGTAGCAGAGGAACGGTTCGGAGTTACCACTCCCGTAGACGCGGTCGCATCCACCCATCGCCGGAACCAGCACCCACATCGACTGGTTCGGCAGCAGGAGCACATGGTGCCCGATGATCACCGCCGTCTCGTCGGCCGGAGGCTCCGAGACGGCCTCGAAGTACGCCTTCGTCGCGTCGGGGCGGACCACCGCGAGCACCAGCAGCCCCGCGAACGACAGGACCAGGCCGAGCAGGAACATCCGGAACCCGCCGGCGAGCGCCCCGGCCAGCCGGCGTCCCCACGGCTCGCGGGCCAGCAGCTCGTAGCGGCCGGAGCGCAAGCCGCCGGCCGCACCCGCCGCGACCGCGATCAGCAGGGGGAGCACAAAGGACTGGACGGCCGACGACCTCACCTGGACGCTCCCCGTGGCGAGCGGGTTCGTGGGGATGGGCACGTCGAGGCGGACGACCGATGAGATCAGGAAGGACGGGACCGCGTAGACCGGCACCACCTTCATCCCGTGGAGGACCCGGGCCAGCCCGCCGCCGCCGGCCCGGTCCGCGACGGCCCGGCCGGCCCCGTAGAGCAGCCCGATGGCGAGGAACGTCCCGAGCATCAGCGCCAGCCCAGCCTGGAACGTGAGGGAGGCCCCGCCGGAGAAGGGGTCGCCGGCCTCGGGGAGGTCCCCGAGCGAGAGATCGGGGAGGCTCGCGACCAGGGAGACGTGATGGAACCACCCGAAGTAGAACCAGCCGAACTTCGCGACCGGGCCCACCGGCCCCTCGGCCCCGCGAGAGAGATAGACGACGAACGCGGCCGCCTGCCCCAGGGCGGCCATGGCGGCGAAGGCCAGCCCTCCCCGGATCAGCGCGGTGAACCACCCTCGCAGGAGGACCTCGACGGGCGACGACCTCCCGGCAGCCCCCCATCTTCCCGGGGTCGCCGGCGCGCCGGGCGGCTGAGGGACGTCGCTCACGAGAGAGAGCCTTCCACGAGCTGCGCCACCTCGCTCGGCGTCCGGCCCACCTTCACCCCGGCGGCCTCCAACGCCTCCGCCTTGGCCTGGGCCGTCCCCCTGGACCCGGTGATGATGGCGCCCGCGTGGCCCATGCGCTTGCCGGGGGGCGCGGTGAACCCGGCGATGTACCCAACCACCGGCTTGGTCATCTTCTCCGCGATGAACGAAGCGGCGCGCTCTTCGTCGTCCCCCCCGATCTCCCCGATCAGCACCACCAGGCCCGTCTCGGGGTCGTCGTTGAACCGCTCCAGGGAGCCCATGAACCCGATGCCGTGGACGGGGTCGCCCCCCACCCCCACGCAGGTCGACTGCCCGATCCTTCGCTGCGTGAGCTCGTGGACGATCTGGTACGTGAGCGTGCCGGAGCGCGACACCAGGCCCACCCGGCCCGGCGTGCAGATCTCGCCGGGGATGATGCCGACGTTGGACTTCCCGGGCGAGATGACGCCGGGGCAGTTCGGACCGACCAGCGTGGTGGGCCTGCCCCGCAGGTAGCTCGTGACGCGAGCAAGGTCGCGGACCGGGATGCCCTCGGTGATGCACACGATCAGCCGGAGCTCGGCGTCGGCGGCCTCGTAGACGGCCTCGACCGCGAACCGGGGTGGCACGAAGATCAGCGCGGTGTTCGCCGCGGTCTCGGCAACGGCGTCCGCCACCGTGTCGAACACCGGGATGCCCTCGACGTCCTGGCCGGCCTTCCCGGGCGTCACGCCCGCCACCACCTGCGTGCCGTACGCCCGGTTGCGAAGTGCGTGGAACCTGCCCTCCCGGCCCGTCAGGCCCTGCACGACGACGCGGGTGATCTCATCGACGAGGATCGCCATCAGGCCGCCGCCCCCGCGAGCTCCGCGGCTTTGTGCGCCGCCTCCAGCATGGACTCCGCCGGGACGATCCGAGGGCTGTCCGCTCGGACCAGGATGGCCCGTCCCTCCACGGCGTTCGTGCCGTCCAGCCGGACCACGATCTGCACGGTCGGCGTGACCCGCTCGAGCGCCCCCAGGATCCCTTCGGCCACCACGTCGCACCGGGTGATGCCCCCGAAGATGTTCACCAGCACCGACCGCACGCTCGGATCGGACAGGATCACCTCCAGCGACGTGGTCATGACCTCCGCGCTGGCCCCGCCGCCGACGTCGAGGAAGTTGGCGGCCCGGGCCCCGGCGAGCTGCACCACGTCGAGCGTCGACATCACCAGCCCGGCGCCGTTGCCGATGATCCCCACCTCACCATCGAGCTTCACGTACTGGAGCCCGGCCTCCCTGGCCCGGAGCTCCACCGGGTCGATGGGGAAGGCTGACGCCAGCGCCTCGGTCTCGGGGTGGCGCCACAGCGCGTTGTCGTCGATCGTGACCTTGGCGTCGAGCGCGACCACGAGACCGTCCGTCAGCAAGGCGAGGGGGTTGATCTCGACCAGCGTCGCATCGTTCTGCTCGATGACGTCGTACATCCTTCGCAGGACGTCGGCCGAGCCCTCCTTCGCCCCCGCCGGGAGGTGGCCGACGAGGTACCTGACCTGATAGTCGTGCAACCCGAGCAACGGGTCGATGGTTGCGCGCCGGAGCGCCGCCGGGCGCTCTGTGGCGATCTGCTCGATGTCCATGCCGCCGTCGGACGACACTATCGCTAGGTACGCGCCGGCACTGCGGTCGAGCGAGATGGCGGCGTAGAACTGCTCGTCGATGTCGACGAGCTGCTCGATGAGGACGCGGGTGACCGCCGTCCCCCGGAACCCCTCGGACAGCATCCTGGTCGCGGCGGTGGTCGCCTCCTCGGCCGAGCCGACCAGCGCGATGCCGCCGCCCTTGCCCCGACCGCCGATCTGGACCTGGGCTTTCACGGCCACCTTCCCGCCCAGGCGCTCGGCGATGCGGCGAGCCTCCGCTCCCGATCCCGCCACGAACCCCTCGACCAGGGGGATGCCCTGCTTGGCGAAGAGCTCCTTCCCCTGGTGCTCGTACAGGTCCATCAGCCGACCCGCTTGGCGGAGAGGCGGTCGCGGAGCCAGACCACGATCTCGCCGGTGGACGTACCCGGCGTGAAGATCCTCTCGATGCCCTCGCGTTCGAGCTTCGGGATGTCGTCCTTGGGGATGACGCCGCCCCCGAACAGCACGACGTCGGCGGCCCCCCGCTCCCGAAGCAGCTTCGCGGTCCGGGGGAACAGGGTCATGTGCGCGCCGGAGTGGCACGAGAGCCCAACGGCGTCCGCGTCCTCTTGGATGGCGGTCTCGGCGATCTGCTCGGGCGTCTGGTGAAGACCGGTGTAGATGACCTCGAACCCGGCATCGCGGAGGGCCCTGGCGACGACCTTGGCCCCCCGGTCGTGCCCGTCCAGACCGGGCTTGGCCACGATGATCCGGTGCTTGACCGCCATGAACGGCCATCATAGCGAACGCCTCAGCGAGGCCCGTTCGAGCCTCGTCCCGACGCACCTATACTCGGAATGGCATGGCGAGGAAGTGGCTCCGGTTCCGTCCGCCCGGCCTGAAGCCCACGACGAAGGTCGGCACGTTGGGGCCGTACCGCGGCCGGCTCGGCCTGGCCTGGGTGATCGCGCCCGTCGTGGCCGGCATCGTGATCGTGGTGGCCGGGTACTTCGCGCTGGTCCGGTGAACTGGGAGGAGTTCAGCGCGGCCGTGCCCGAGATCGCCAGCATGGCAGAGGAGCGGTTCGCTCGGGACCAGCTCGTCCTGCTCGGAACGATCCGCGCGGACGGCTCTCCCCGGATCAGCCCCTGCGAGGTCGACTTCGCCGACGGGCGCCTGTTCCTGGGGATGATGTGGCGATCGAAGAAGGCGCTCGACCTACTGCGGGATCCCCGGATCGTTGTTCACAGCGTCACGCGCGACCGGGAGGGAACGGACGGGGACGTCAAGCTGTACGGGCGCCTCGTGGACGAGCCTCGGCCGGAGGTCCGGGAGGCGTTCTGCCGGGCCATCGAGGCCAGGATCGACTGGCGGCCCACGGAGCCCTACCACCTGTTCTCGCTCGACGTCCACTCGGCGGGCTACGCAGTGTTCGGCGAGGGCTCGCACGCCCTCGCGTGGGACCCCGAGCGAGGACTGCGCCGTCTACCGCTGCACTGAGACGGATGGTGCGGGGTGCGGCTCGATCGCCCCGTACGCGTAGAGCGCCATACTGAGCGCGGCCAGCACGTGCCATACGGCGTGCCACTGGAAGGAGCTCGCCGGGTTGCAGAGTGGCGCGCCGCCGCGGCCGACCCAGAACGCCGTCGCGCCGAGGAGTAGGGCGATGGCGACGCCCATGCGGGCGGCGCGCCGTGCCGTGATCCCCTCCCGCCGAAGCGCCGGGAGCTCGTGACGGTACTCGAGGAACTCACTCCCTACGGCGCCAGCGCCGACGATCGCGAACAGCCCATACGCGGAGTCCGGCAGCGCGGCCAGGAAGATCCCCGACGCCGCCAGGACCAGCGCGTACGCACGCATCGTCCAAGCGGTCGGTCGCTCGAGGCGGCGGGCGACGCCGAACGCCGCGATGAACCCCAGCACCGCGAGGATCTCGAGGTCGTGGACCCACCGCGACCCAGACCACCTCGTCCCGTGATACAGGATCCCGCCCAGCGCATTCGAGGCGACGGCGACAGCGTAGACAGTCTGCTCGGCGCCGCGCGCCGCGGCGCGACGGGCTCGCAGGGCGATCCAGATCCCGGCGGCGAGGAACGCCAGGCTCGACCAAGCGTTAGCCGGTTGGAGGAGCAGGCCGTGGCCGAGCTGCTCACAGTCCGCGCCTGCGACCTGCCCCAGGGCCGTTCCTATCCCACCTTCCGAAGCGGTGCGTAGGCGAGGAGTAGCCGCTTCTGCCCCGCGTCCTCGAAGATCACGGTGGCCTCGGCGTCGCCGCCGGACCCACTCACCGTGAGCACCACGCCCTCGCCCCACTTGTCGTGGAGCACGGTGTCGCCCGGAGAGACCTCCAGCGGTTCCCGCCGCCCGGTGGTCACCGCCTCCCGGATCGACGAGCTCCGCCCGCCGATCACTGCGGACCCGGCCTCCTCCTCCTCCTCGATCGACCGCAGCAGCTCGGCAGGGATCTCCGACAGGAACCGCGACGGCGGATTGTACGAGGTCGTCCCGAACAGCGACCGGCTCCAGGCGTGGCAGAGGTACAGGCGCTCCCTGGCCCGGGTGATGCCGACGTAGGCCAGGCGCCGCTCCTCCTCCAGCTCCGCCGAGTCCCCCATGGACCGGTAGTGGGGGAACACGCCGTCCTCCAGCCCCACGATGAACACGACCGGGAACTCCAGGCCCTTCGCGTTGTGCAGCGTCATCAGCGTGACGGCCGACGCCTCCTCGTCGTACTCGTCCTGCTCGGACACCAGGGCCACCTGCTCCAGGAACCCGGCCAGGCCCTCGTCCGGGAACCGCCCCTCGTGCTCGGCGGCCACCCCCACCAGCTCCTTGATGTTCTCGATGCGCCCCTCGGCCTCGATGGTCCGCTCCGACTCCAGCTCCAGCAGATAGCCGGAGTCTGTGGCGGCGGCCTCGACCATCCGGGGGGCCCCCGACCCCGACCCGAGGGCCTGGGCCAGCCCGTCCATGACCTGCACGAAGCCGGCCACCGCGCCCCGGGCCCGGGGGCCGAGCGAGCCGATCTCCTCCACCCGCCGGCAGGCCTCCAGGAACGGGATCTCCTCGGTCGCGGCGAACCCCTCCAGGGCGGCCACGGTCTGGTCCCCGATCCCCCGCTTCGGCGTGTTGATCACGCGGCGGGCCGAGATCACGTCCTGAGGGTTCACCAGCAGCCGGAGGTACGCCAGGACGTCCTTCACCTCCTTCCGCTGGTAGAACCGGAGACCGCCGACGACCTTGTACGGCAGGCCGCCCCGCATGAACACGTCCTCCAGCACCCGGCTCTGCGCGTTGGTCCGGTAGAACACGGCCACGTCCGAATAGCGGTGGGCCCCCTCCTCCACCAGCCGATGGGCCTCCTCCGCGACGAACAGGGCCTCCTCGTGCTCGTTCTCGGCGCGAAAGCGCACCGGCAGCTCGCCCTGTTGTCCTTCCGTCCACAGCGACTTCGGCTTGCGCTGGAGGTTGTGGAAGATCAACGCGTTCGCCGCCTCCAGGATGGCCTTGGTGGACCGGTAGTTCTGCTCCATCAGGAACACGGCCGCGTCCGGGTAGTCGCGCTCGAAGTCCAGGAGGTTCTGGATGGTGGCCCCGCGCCACGAATACACGCCCTGGTCGGCATCCCCCACCACGCAGACGTTGCGGTACTTCGCCGCCAGCAGGTTCACGAGCTGGTACTGGGCGCGGTTCGTGTCCTGGTACTCGTCGATCAGGATGTAGCGGAACCGCTCCTGGTAGTGCTCGAGCACCTCGGAGTGCCGACGGAACAGCCGGACCGCCTGGGCGATGAGGTCGTCGAAGTCAAGGGCGCCGGCCGCCAGCTTCCGATGCTCGTACCTCTGGTACACCTTGGCCACGGTCTGCTCGTAGAAGTTCCCCGCGAGCTGCGCGAACTCGTCGGCGCCGAGGACGTGGTCCTTGGCCTTGCCGACGGCCGCGGCCATGGCCCGGGGAGGGAACCGCTTGGGGTCGATGTTCAGGTCCTTCAGCACCTGGGCCAGCAGCCGCTCGGTGTCGGCCTCGTCGTAGATGGTGAACGACGACGGCAGGCCGAGGTGCTCGTGCTCGCGGCGGAGGATCCGGGCGCACGCCGAGTGGAAGGTGAGGATCCACATCCCGCGGGCGATCCGCTCCCCGAGGAGCCCCTCCACCCGCTCGGCCATCTCCCGGGCCGCCTTGTTCGTGAACGTGATGGCCAGGATGCCGTAGGGCGAGATCCCGTGCTCCCGGATGAGGTAGGCGATGCGATGGGTGAGGGCCCGGGTCTTGCCCGACCCGGCTCCGGCCACGATGAGGACCGGGCCCTCCGTCTGCCGCACGGCCTCGGCCTGGACGGGGTTCAGGTCTTCCAGCAAGGGGGACGAGCGCACCACGCCCAAGATTGTAGGGGCCGCCCCAGACCCTCAAGTTACGCCGGGAAAGCTGCGACACTGTTCACGTGCAAGACGTGGACGCCGCATCCCCCGGGGGCCTCGGCCGCATGGGGCGGGCCGAGCGCCCGCGCCGGCGGTCGCGCCTGGTCCTGGCCCTTCGGACGGCCGGCCTCCTCCTCATCGCCGCAGGGGTGGCCATCGGGGCCAACCTGGCTTGGGAGCTGTGGGGAACCGGCCTCACCACCAATCGCCTCCAGGCCGAGCTCCGGCCCGGGTTCGAGCGGAGGCTCGGGACCAGGGCGCCGAGTCACCCCACGGCGCAGAAGGTCCGTGTGCCGGGCGACGCCGTCGCCATCATCGAGATCCCCCGGATCGACCTGGACATGGTGGTCGTGGAGGGCATCGACACCGTGTCGCTCAAGAAGGGCCCGGGTCACTACGCGGACACGGCCTACCCGTGGCAGGACGGCGGCCGGGTGGGGATCGCCGGGCACCGCACCACGTACGCCCAGCCCTTCTACGACCTGGACAAGATGCGCAAGAGCGACCCCATCATCCTGGCGACCGAGTACGGGACCTTCCGCTACGTGGTGACGAGAACGGTCATCACGGACCCGAGCGGCATCCTGGCATCGGGACGTTCCGTGCTCGAACAGACCGAGCGCCCCACGCTCGTCCTCACCACGTGCAACCCGAAGTACTCGGCGGCCGAACGGCTCATCGTGGTCGCAGACCGCGTGGATTGAAGGACCGACGCCCTACTCCCACTCGATCGTCGCGGGCGGCTTCGACGACACGTCGTAGGCCACGCGGTTCACGCCGGGCACCTCGGCGATGATGCGTCCGGAGATGCGGTCCAGGACGTCGTGGGGCAACCGGGCCCAGTCCGCCGTCATGGCGTCCTCGCTGGTGACGGCCCGGATCACGACGGGGTGCTGGTAGGTGCGCCCATCTCCCATCACGCCGACGCTTCGGACGTCGCCCAGGAGCACGGCGAAGCACTGCCACAGCTCGTGGTGGAGCCCTGCCCGGCGGATCTCCTCGTTCACGATGCGATCGGCAGCCCGGACGATCTCCAGGCGGTCCGTCGAGACCTCGCCCACGATCCGCACGGCGAGGCCCGGCCCCGGGAACGGCTGGCGCCACACGATCTCCTCGGGAAGGCCCAGCTCCTCCCCCACCTCCCGGACCTCGTCCTTGAACAGGTCGCGGAGCGGCTCGACCAGCTCGAGATCCATGTCTTCCGGCAGCCCGCCGACGTTGTGGTGGCTCTTGATCCTCGCGGCGGTTCGCGATCCCGACTCGATCACGTCGGGGTACAGGGTGCCCTGCACCAGGAACCTCGCCCCGATCGGCGCGGCCGCCTCCTCGAACACCCGGATGAACTCCTCGCCGATCCGGGTCCGCTTCTCCTCGGGGTCGATCACGCCGGCCAGCTTCGCCAGGAACCGGTCGGCCGCCTTCACGTGGACGAGCGGCACGTGGAAGTGTCGCGAGAACGTGTCCTCGACCTGCTCCGGCTCCCCCTCCCGCAGCAGCCCGGTATCCACGAACACGCAGGTCAGCTGGTCGGCCACGGCCTTGTGCACCAGCAGCGCCGCCACCGAGGAATCCACGCCGCCGGAGAGCGCGCAGACCACTTGAGCCTCGCGCACCTGCTCGCGGATCCGGGCAACCGAGCGCTCGATGACGTTCGCCGGCGTCCAGTCGGGCAGCAGGCCGCAGCCCTCGTACAGGAACCGCTTCATGATGTCGAGGCCCCTGGGGGTGTGCGCGACCTCGGGGTGGAACTGCGTCCCGAACAGCCCTCGCTGCCGGTCCTCCATGGCCGCCACGGGGGTCGAGTCGGTGTGAGCGGTCACCCGGAACCCTTGCGGGGCACGCACCACCGTGTCCCCGTGGCTCATCCACACCGTGTCCTTGGCCGGGACGTCGGCCAGGAGCACCCCCGGGTCGTCCACGAGAAGCTCGGTCCGGCCGTACTCGCGAAGGCCGGTCGCCCGCACCTCGCCACCCAGGGCCTGCGTCATGAGCTGTTGCCCGTAGCAGATGCCGAGCACCGGGAGGCCCAGGTGGAACAGCTCCGCGTCCACCTCCGGCGCGCCGGGCTCGTACACCGACGCCGGGCCCCCGGACAGGATCAGCCCGGCCGGGCGCT
>DASWJF010000079.1:0-3084 GCA_036397275.1 Actinomycetota bacterium | reverse complement strand
CGGCCGAAGGCCGGCCCCCCGCCGTCTCGTCTAGCACTCGCCCAGGTACAGGGTGTCCCGCACCGCGGGGTCGTCCAGGTTGTCCTGGGTGACCACGGTGAGCGGCGTCGTGATCTGGGTCTCGAAGGGCTCGCCCCGGAGCGACGCCACCGCGGCCCGGACGCCCTCGGCACCGATCTCGCGTGGGTTCTGGGCCACCAGGGCCTGGACCAGTCCCTCCTCGAGCTGCCCCACCTGACCGGGGCTCGCGTCGAAGCCGACGAGCGCAACCTGCTCCTCCGCGCCGGCCTCCCGGAGCGCGGTCGCCGCGCCCTCGGCCGAGAACAGGTTGGTGGCGAAGATGCCGGCCAGGTCGGGGTTGGCCGCCAGCTTCGCCGAAGTGATCTCGGCCGCCCGGGTGGCGTCGTCGTTGTTGAACTCGGCCCCCAGGTACTTGATGCCGGGCTCGCCTTCGATCACTTCCTCGAACCCCTGCACGCGCTCCTCCACGGTCGAAACGCCCGGCTGGGTGGTGTTCACGAACACCGTTCCCTCGCCGCCGATCAGCTCGACCAGCGCCTCCCCCGCGCGCCTGCCGCCCTCGACGTTGTCCGTGGCGATCCGAGAGATGCCGATGCTCGGGTCGTCCACGATCGTGTCGACGAGCACGACGGTGATCCCTGCGTCTTGCGCCTGCTGAAGCGGCCCGGCCAGGGCCGTTCGCTCGGTCGGCGCGATGAGGATGGCATCCGGCTGCTGCGCCACAACCGCTTCGACGATCGGGATCTGCTCCGTGGGGTCGAACTCGCTGGGCCCCTGGACGGAGTAGTTCACTCCGAGCTCCTCCGCGGCTGCCGCAGCTCCACAGTCCATCGTGATGTAGAACTCGTCCCCCGCGACTCCCTGGATCAGGACGATGTCCAGCGGCTCCTCTCCGCCGTCCGCTGCCTCGTCACCGTCGCCACACGCCGCTCCCACGAGGGCGACCGCGGCCACAAGGGCCAGCAAGGCCCGTCTCCTCCTCATGATCATTCCCCCCTCCTTTCCGGTTCCTTGGCTCCTACTGTCTTTCCCTGGCACGACGCTTCACCTGGTCGAAGTACACCGCCAGGATCAGTACGGCGCCCACCGCGACCTGCTGCCAGAACGGCCGGATCCCGAGGATGATGAACCCGTTCCGCAGGATGGCCGGGATGAAAACGCCTACCACCGTGCCGAACACCGCCCCCCTTCCACCGAACAGGCTGGTCCCGCCGATGACCACCGCCGCGATCGCCTGGAGGTTGTCGGACCCGTGCCCCTCGATCGTGGTCGTGGTGAACCGGGCCAGGAGCACGTACCCGGCCAGCCCGGCGAGCAGGCCGGACAGCGCGTACACCTTGATCAGGTGCCGGGGCACGTTGATCCCGGCCCGGCGGGACGCCTCGGCGTTCGACCCGATCGCGTACGTGTACCGACCGAACTGAGTAAAGTGCAGGAGGATCCCGCCGACGATCGTGACCCCCGCGGCGATCAGCACCAGGTAGGGGATCTGGCCGAACAGCCGGCCGATGCCCACCGTGGTCACCAGTTCCGTCGGCACCGCCCGTCTGACGTTGATGCCCCCGCTGAGCAGCAGCGCGCCCCCCTGGGCCATGCCCAGCGTGCCGAGGGTCACGATGAGCGCCGGGATCCGGGTCTTGGCGATGAGGAACCCGTTCAACAGCCCCCACGCCACCCCGGCCAGCAGCGAGGCCCCCAGCCCGGCCAGGATGACGTCCATCCCTTCGGCCCCCATCTCCCGCATGAGCAGGGACGCCACGACCTGAGAGAACACCAGCACCGACCCGACCGACAGGTCGATCCCCGAGGTGATGATCACGAACGTCATTCCCATCGCGATGATCAGCAGGCTCGAGGCGTCGATCATGATGTTCCGCAGGTTGAAGACCGAGGCGAACGAGTCGAAGTCAAGGGTGGAGAAGACGGCGATGATCACCACCAGCACCAGGAAGATCCAGGTGGACGTGGCGGCCGTCAGGGTGGCCAGGGCGGTTCGGGGCGGCTCCGCCTCCTCGGGGGGAGGGACCAGCTCCGCCGCCTCGGCAGGGACCTTCTCCCGTGCCATCAGGACGCCGCCTCCAGGCCGGCACCGGTCATGGCGCCCACGACCTGCTCCATGGTGACCTGGTCCGGCCGGAACGTGGCCACCCGCCTTCCCAGCCGCAGGACTTGGATCCGGTCGGCCACCTCGAACACCTGCGGAAGGTTGTGGCTGATCAACACGACGGACATGCCCGAGCCCCGGAGGCGCCGGATGAGCTCGAGGACCCTGTGCGCCTGCACCACCCCGAGGGCGGCGGTCGGCTCGTCCATGAAGATCACCCGGCTGGCCCACGTCACGGCCCGGCTGACCGCGACGGCCTGACGCTGCCCTCCAGAGAGCATCGCGACCTCCGCGTCGATGTCCTGGAGCCCGATCCCCAGGGTCGCGAACGCATCCTTGGCCTTCTCGCGCATGGCCTTCTTGTCGATGAACCCGAGCTTTCCTCGAAACCCGGGCCGCCGGATCTCTCGGCCGAGGAACAGGTTCGCCGCCGGGTCGAGGTCGGCGGCCAGAGCGAGGTCCTGGTACACGGTCTCCAGACCGAGGTGCCGGGCCGCGATGGGGGTCTCGATCAACCGGGTCTTCCCGTCGAACCAGATCTCCCCGCCGTCGGGCTGGACCGTGCCCGACAGGATCTTGATCAAGGTGCTCTTTCCGGCCCCGTTGTCTCCGACCAGCGCCGCCACTTCCCCTGGGAACACGTCGAAGTTGGCGCCCTGGAGGGCGCGGACGTGCCCGTAGCTCTTGACGATCCCCTTGGCCTCGAGGAGGTGGCCGTTCGTCGCGGCGCGGTCCGAAGTCGTCACGGCTCGGACCGCCTGGCGATCTCGCCGGAACCCCGAGGCACCAGGCGGGTGGGGAGCACGATCCGCTGCGGAGGGCGCTCGTCGCCGGCCAGCCGGCCGAAGAGCAGCTCGGCCCCGGCCCGGCCCATCTCGGCCGGGTCGTGCTTCACCACCGTGACCGGTACCGGAAGCATGTCCGCCAGCTCGAAGTCGTCGAACCCCACCAGCGCGAAG
>DASWJF010000078.1:0-3117 GCA_036397275.1 Actinomycetota bacterium | reverse complement strand
GGGTTCTTGGCGAGCGCCTTCATGATCACGGCCTCGAGGCCCGGCGAGACGTCGCGGTTCAGCTTGGACGGCGGGATCGGCTGCTCCAGCACGTGCTTCGACGCGACCGCCACCGCCGAGTCGCCGGTGAAGGGCGGCCGGCCCGTGACCATCTCGTACATGACGCAGCCGAGCGAGTAGAGATCGCTCCGCTGGTCCACCGGCCGGCCCTGCGCTTGCTCCGGCGAGAGGTAGGACGCCGTTCCGAGGACGGCGGCCGTTTGGGCCAGCGTGTCCGAGCCGCTGAGCATCCGGGCGATGCCGAAGTCGGTGACCTTCACCTCGCCTCGGCCGGTGACCATGATGTTCGCCGGCTTGATGTCGCGGTGGATGATCCCGTGCGCGTGCGCCATGGACAGGGCATCGCACACGGACGCGGCGATCTCGATGGCCCGGTCGGGCAGGATGCGACCCCCGCCGGCCAGGTAGTCGGCCAGCGTCTTGGCCTCCACGTACTCCATCACGATGAAGTACACGCCGCCGTCGCTTCCGGTGTCGTACACGCCTACCAGGTTCGGATGGTTCAGGCGAGCTGCGGCTTGCGCCTCGCGGCGGAACCGGGTGACGAAGTTCGCGTCTTCCGCGAACTGCGGCGCCAGTACCTTGATGGCCACGGGACGGCCCAGCACGGTGTCCATGCCCTTGAACACCTTCGCCATGCCACCCCGGCCGAGCTCCTCCTCGATCCGGTACCGGCCGGCCAGCATGGCCCGTTCCGTGAGGTCTCCGTTCCCGTCAGCCATCCAGCGCCGCCTCCATCACGGCCTTGGCGATGGGTGCGGCCACCTGGCCGCCCGTCGCCTCGTCGCCAAGGCTACCGCCGTCGAGGACGATGACGGCCACCACCACCTCGGGGTTCTGGGCCGGGGCGAAGGAGACGAACCAGGCGTGGGGCGCAAGTCCCTCCCCGTGCTGGGCCGTCCCGGTCTTGCCGGCCACGTCCACCCCGGGGATCTGGGCCGCCGTCCCGGTCCCGCTTTGGACCACGCTCACCATCATCTGCGTGAGCTGGATGGCGGTCTCTGTCGATATGGGTCGCCCCCACACCTCCGGCTGGAAGGACTCGATGACCTGGCCGGTGGGGTCCCGGATCTCCGTCACCAGGCGGGGCCGCATCTGCATCCCGCCGTTGGCGATGGCCCCGGCGACCAGGGCCATCTGCATGGGGTTCGCCGCGACGTTGTCCTGCCCGATCCCGGAGATGGCCACCGCGGGAAGCCGATCCTGGAAGTAGGAAGTGTCGGGGAACACGCCCGCCTCGAGCGGGATGTCGAACCCCAGATCGCCGGCTCCCGGCTCGGGGCCGAACCCGAACGCCCGGGCCTGGGCCGCCAGCCTGTCCGCGCCGAGCTCCAGCCCGATCTCGCCGAAGACGACGTTGCACGAGACCTGGAGGGCTTGAGCCAGGGTCAGCCTCGACGCGCCCCCCAAGCAGTGGGACCCGCCGAAGTTCTCGATCGTCTCCGTCGTCTGGGGGAGATCGAGCTCGGGCGGGTTCGGCCACGAGCTGTCGGGGCCGAACCCGTTCTCCAGGGCGGCCGCCGCGGTCACGATCTTGAACGTCGAGCCCGGCGGGAACAGCTCGTCGATGGCCCGGGAGAGCAGCGGCTTGTCGGGGTCGGAGTTGAAGTCCTCCCAGGCGGCCCGCACCACGTTGGGGTCCTGCGACGAGAGTTCGTTCGGGTCGTACGTGGGATTGGCCACGATGGCCTTCACGTCGCCGGTGAGAGGGTCCAGGGCCACCACGGCCCCGGGGAGGCTCCCCAATGCCCGGGCCGCGGCCCGTTGGATCACCGGGTCGATCGTGGTGACGATCGTCGCGCCCTGCTTGGGCCGTCCGAGGATCTGGTCGGCCAGCGTCTGGGGGAGCAGCTCCGGGGCGGACGCGGACAGGAAGCTGTTGAAGCTCTGCTCGAGCTCGGTCCGGCCGAAGATGATCGAGTAGTAGCCGGTGACGCCGGCGTACAGTGGGCCCTGCGGGTACCGCCGCTGGTACTTCAGCTCCCCGGGGCTGGTCCGGCTGGACGCGAGCACCGTCCGGCCGTCGGCGGCCAGGATGCTGCCCCGGTCCACCCCGTACTCGGCGATGAGCTGTCGCCTGGCGTTCGCCGGGTTGTCGGCGAGCCGCTGCGACGCGAACACCTGGATGTAGGTGACCTGGCCGAGCAGCACCACGAACAGCACCAGCAGGGCGGCCCCCAGCCTCCTGACCTGCCTGTCCATCAGCCCTCACGTCCCCGAGGGGCGGGGCCGGATGAGACCCGGATCAAGAGAGCGAGCAGGATGAAGTTCGAGACCAAGCTCGACCCGCCGTACGACACGAAGGGCAGCGTCACGCCCGTGAGCGGGATCACCCTGGTGACCCCCCCGACGATCACGAAGGCCTGGAGCCCGATCATCGTGGCCAGGCCCGCGGCGAGCAGCCGTCCGAACCCGTCGGAGCTGTCCACGGCCGCCTTCAGCCCCTTGCCCACGAGAACCACGTACAGCAGGAGCACCGCGACCGTGCCGAACAGGCCGAGCTCCTCGCCGATCGCGGCGAAGATGAAGTCCGTCGGGGCGTAGGGGATGAGGCCCGGCGACCCTCGGCCCAGGCCGGCGCCCACCACCCCACCCGTGGCCATGCCGAACTGCGCCTGCGCGAGCTGGCCGTACCCGAACTCGAAGACCTTGTTCGGATCCAGCGCGTGGAGCCAGATGTCGATCCTGGCCTGGACGTGCGTGAAGGCCGCGTATCCCATCGCCGCGCCCGCCGCGAACAGCAGCCCGCCGAACACGACGTAGGCGGTCCGCCCGGTGGCCACCCACAGCATCACCACGAAGATGGCGAAGTACAGGAGCGAGGCCCCCAGGTCCTTCTCCACGAACAGGACGAGCAGCGACGTCCCCCACGCCACCAAGACCGGGCCAAGGTGCTTGGCCGGCGGCAGCCGGAGGGGCCCCAGGCGACCGGTGGCGATGGCCAGGAGCTCGCGCTTCGCGTTCAGGTACGAGGCCAGGAACACCACGATCAGGACCTTGCCGAGCTCGGAGGGTTGGAAGCTGAGCTGCCCGATCCGCACCCACAGCCGGGCGCCG
>DASWJF010000077.1:0-2622 GCA_036397275.1 Actinomycetota bacterium | reverse complement strand
CCTTGCTCATCCCACGGACGATAGCCGGGCGGCGTCGGCCGCGACCTCCTCCGCCAGGTCCTCCAGGGCCCGGCGGGCGTCCTCCATGGCGCGTCCCTCGCCGAACCGGTCCACCAGCGAGAACACGGGCACGTCCGGGGGGCGGACCTCGGCCCGGCCGCACAGGACCACGACCGGGACCCCCGCCTCCCGGGCCGCCCGGATCACGCCGGCCGGGGCCTTCCCGTGCAGCGACTGCTCGTCCAGCTTCCCCTCGCCCGTGATGACGAGATCGGCCCGGCTCAGGCGCTCGGGAAGTCCGCCGGCCTCCATCACCACCTCCACGCCCGGACGGAGGTGCGCGCCCAGGAACGCGACGAGCCCGGCCCCCAGTCCGCCGGCCGCCCCGGCCCCCGGGACGTGGCGAACGTCGATCCCGAGGTCCCGGTGGACCACCGCGGCGAAATGCGCCAGGGCCCGGTCCAGCAGCCCCACGTCATCCGGCGTGGCCCCCTTCTGCGGCCCGAACACGGCCGAGGCCCCCTGGGGGCCGGTCAGCGGGTTGTCCACGTCGCTCGCCACCACGAACCGGGTCCGGCGCACGGCCGGGTTCAGGCGGGACGCGTCGATCCGGGCCAGGTCGAGCAGGCCCGCGCCACCCGGGCCGATCTCCCGGTCCTCGGCGTCCAGCAGCCGGACGCCGAGGACCTGGGCCATCCCGGCCCCCGCGTCGTTCGTGGCGCTCCCCCCGATGCACACGATGACCTCGGCCGGCTTCTCTCCAAGGGCCGCGTGGATCAGCTCGCCCGTGCCCCGGGTCGTGGTCCGCTTGGGATCCCGCCGGGCCTCGGCGATCAGCTCGAGCCCCGAGGCCCGGGCCATCTCCACGATCGCCGTCAGGCCGGACGGGCCGGGCACGACCCCGAATCCCGACTCCACGGGGTCGCCGAGCGGCCCGCTCACGCGCACCCTGCGGCGGTCTCCCCCAAGGCCGTCCACCATGGCGTCCAGGGTCCCCTCGCCCCCGTCGGCCATGGGGACCTCGGAGACATCGTCGTCGGGACGGGCCCGTCGCCACCCGGCGGCGACGGCCCGGGCGGCCTGGGCCGCCGTCAGCGTGCCGCGGAACTTGTCCGGTGCCACCAAGACCCGCATCGGCGCGAGAGTACAATCCGCCGCGACCATGGGCCCGGACCGAGGGAGACCGCAGACGTGAACCTCGATCGGATCCAGCTCGTGGGGATCGCCCACGCCGAGCGGGAACGTCTCGGGCGCACGATGCAGTACACGCTCCCCGACGCCTGGGAGAAGGACAGCGCTTGCGCCGGATGGCGGAACCGCGACGTGCTGGCCCACCTGACCGCGCAGGAGATCGCGGCGGCGCAGGTGTTCGGGGGCGAGGAGGCCGCGGAGTTCCAAGCGTTCCGCGACGCGAACGACGGTGACTTCTGGCTCGACGGGTTCAACGAATGGGCGGTGGAGGTCCGAAAGGACGCGCCCACCCGGCAGCTCGCCGTCGATTGGGGGAAGGCCGCCAGCGCCTTCCTGGATCGCGCCGCCGCCATCCCCGACGAGGACTGGCCGAGCACCCGATTCCCCTGGGTGGCGGGCGAGATCGGGGTCCGGTACCTCGTGCAGTCCCGGGTCATCGAATGGTGGCTGCACGGCGAGGACATCCGGGAGGGTGCGGGCCTGGAGGAGAACCTCCAGCACTGGCCGCTTTACCTCATCAACGACATGGGCATCCGGATGCTCCCGTACGCCTTGGGCCTCGCCGGGCTGTCCTTCCCCGGGGCGAGCGTCCAGGTCGACCTGGAAGGCGTGGGCGGCGGGAGCTGGCACTGGGGACTCGCGGCCGGCGAGACCCCGGCGGAGGACAAGAAGCCGGACGCGTTCATCGAGGGCCGCGGCGCGGCATTCGCCATGGTGGCCGGGCGCCGAGCGGCCGCCGAGCACTTCCTGGACCTCGGGAACCTCGTGGTCGGGGGGGACGAGGACCTCGCGCTGGCCGTCCTGGAGCACATCCGAGCGTTCGCCGAATAGCTCCGGGCCAGAGCCGGCCCGGATTCCCATCCGTACTTCCACCGAGTAGCGTGCTGCGCGTGCGATTCAGGGAAATGGACTCGGACGCCTCGCTCATGGCGGCGTTCGCGGAGCGGGACCAGGCGGCGGCCGAGGTCCTGTACGAACGGTTCGCATCGCGCGTGTACGGGCTCGGGGTCGTGATGCTCGGCACCGACGCCGCGGCGCAGGACCTCGTGCAGGACACATTCGTGAAGCTCTGGCGGAGCGCCGACCGGTTCGACGAGGCCAGGGGCAGGCTCGACACCTGGGTCCTCCTCGTGGCGAGGAGCCTGGCCATCGACGCGCTCCGCCGGAGGGTGCTGGAGGCTCGAACCGCCGAGACCACCGGACCGGCCAGGGACGTCTCGGCGGAACCGGGGCCCGACGAGGTGGCCGAGACGGAGGACCTGGCGGCGCGGGCCAAGCGGGCCATGGCCTCCTTGTCCGACGGGCAGCGGGCGGCCCTGGAGCTGGCCTACTTCGGGGGGAAGACCAGCGCCGAGGTGGCCGAGTTGGAGGGCATCCCCCTGGGGACGGCCAAGACCAGGATCAGGACGGCGCTGCTGAAGCTCCGCGAAG
>DASWJF010000076.1:0-14417 GCA_036397275.1 Actinomycetota bacterium | reverse complement strand
CGGCCCTGTTCGGAGAGCGGCCTCCGATGCATACGTAGGGAGGAGCCATGCCAGGCGTGTGGAAGAAGACGCTCACGTACCTCGGGCTGGTCGAGGAGGACGAGTTCGAGGAGCTGGACGAGGTTGCGGCCCAGTCGGGTGCGGCGCCGGTCCGGCGACTTCAGCGTCCCCAGGCCGTCCGGGGCGTCGCCCCCGTGGAAGACGTGGGTATCGTGCGCACCATCCCCTCGCCCAGGGCCACGGCGTCGTCGATCCACAAGTCCGAGCCGCGCCGGTTCAACGAGGCCCGCGAGATCGCCGATCGGTTCAAGGATGGAGTCCCCGTGATCATGAACCTCCAGAGCACCGACGACACCATCGCGCGGCGCCTGGTGGACTTCGCGTCGGGGTTGGTCTACGGGCTCGACGGCAAGATCGAGATGGTCGCCAACCGGGTGTACCTGCTGACGCCGGCCAACATCGAGGTATCGGCGGAGGATCGGGAGCGGATCGCTGGAGGAGCCTTCTACAACCAGTTCTAGCGCGCCGCGCGCGGCGCGCCGAAGGCGATGATCGGGCAGAGCGCGCTCGCCGAGGTGGTGTGCACCGCCCTCTTCGTCTACACCATGATTCTGTTAGTCCGTGTCATCTTGTCGTGGGCGGAGCTCTTCGGGTTCCGCCGCCCCTACTCCGGTCCGGTCCACACCGCGCTCGGCCTCCTCTACGCCGTGACCGAGCCCGTGCTCGGACCGCTCAGGGCCTTGATCCCGCCGATCCGCGCGGGAGGGGTGGGCCTGGACCTCTCGATCATCCTGGCGTTCGTTATCCTCTTCGTCCTGCGGAGGGCGATCTGCTAGCCCTGGGGGTGGCATGAGGAAGAAGAAGAAGAAGGAGAACCAGGAGGCGGCGTTCACCTCGGGTCTGGGGCCGCGGCCTCGGCTCACGCCCATCGACGTTCAGCAGAAGGAGTTCCGGCTGGCGTTCCGGGGCTACAACGAACGGGACGTCGACGGGTTCCTGGACCTGATCACGGAGGAGCTCGCCGCCTACGTCGAGGAGAACCGTCGGCTCCAAGACCAGGACGGCATGGCCGGCTTCACGTCCCCATCCGGCGGCATCGATGCGACCGACGCCTCTCGGGAGGCGAAGGAGATCCTGGCCCGGGCTCGAGCGAAGGCGGAGGCCATCGTGCGCGATGCCGAGGAGCGGGCGGCCGCCGTCAGGGGCTCGGCCGGGGCGGGAACCGGCGACCGCCGGGCGATCATCGGCCCGTACCTCAGCCGGGAGCGCGAGTTCCTCCAGAGCCTCGGGCAGCTGGTGCAGGAGCACGCCGAGACCGTCCGGCGGATGGTCAAGGTGGCGAAGGACCGGGCCGCCTCGGCGGACGCGGCCGCGAGCGAAGCGCTCGACGGCGCCGAGGAGCCGGAGGTCATCCGGATCGAGCCGGCCCAGTCGACCGCGGGGATGGCCTCCGAGCCCGGGCCCGAGGGGCAGGGGTCCGTGCGCGAGCTGTTCTGGGGCGAGGAGTAGGCGCCGGCGATTCTCCGCGGCCGTCTCGGCCGGCCTTACGCCGGTCGAAGCGTGATGGTCACCGGTGAGCCGTCGATGGACCCTTCCCGCCGGAAGGACGCATCGGCGATGGGCCCGTCGGCCACCTCCGTGGCCAGGGTCTCGGCGGCCACGTAGTCGCGGAACGCCGACAGGGCCTCGGCGATGTCGTGACCGGCTTCCACGCCGAGCGCGATGCGGTCGGTGACCTCCAGCCCAGCGGCCTTCCGGGCGTCCTGCACCAGCCGTACCAGGTCGCGGGCCAGACCCTCCCGGCGGAGCTCCTCGGTGAGCTCCAGCTCGAGGGCCACGGTGAGCCCGCCTTCGGCCGCTACCCCCCAGCCCTCCAGCGTCTCCTGGATCAGGTCCACATCGGTGGGCTCCAGCCGGACCTCCCCCGACGGTGTGGAGAGGGCGACCGCCTCCCCTCGAGCCAGGGCGGCCGGCGCTGACCCGTCGTTCTGGGCCAGCGCCGCCGCCACCTCCTTCACCCGGGGGCCGAGCCGAGGGCCGAGGACCTTGAAGTTCGGCTTGGCCCGCCACCGGCCGAACTGCTCCGTGGACTCGGCGAACAGCACGGCTCGCACGTTGAGCTCCTGGGCCACCAACGGGAGGAGGGGCTGGAGGGCCGCCCGGTCGCCAGCGTGGTGCACCACCGCCTCCAGCAACGGCTGGCGGACCTTCACCCTGGCTTCGGTCCGGATCCGTCGCCCCAGCTCCACGATGTCCCGGGCCGCCCGCATGGCCTCGTCGAGACCCGGGTCGATCACGCCGTCGTGGGGCATCGGGTAGTCGGAGAGGTGAACGGACTCCGCGGCGCCGTCCCGCCCCGCCGAGAGGTTCCGCCATATCTCCTCGGCTACGAACGGGGTGAACGGCGCCAGGAGCTGGGCCACCGCGACCAGGCACTCGTGCAGCGTGAGGAAGGCGGCCGCCGTGTCGGCGCCTCCGGCGCCGCCGGGGTCCCAGAACCGCCGGCGGGCCAGGCGCACGTACCAGATCGACAGGTCGTGCACGAACCGGGCGATCCGCCGCCCGGCCCCGGTGGCGTCGTAGCGGTCGAGCCCATCCCGGGCCTCGCGCACGGTCCGCGCGAGCTGCGACAGGACCCATCGGTCGAGGAGCGGGCGGTCCTCCGGTGGGATGGCCCGCGCCTCCGGCTCGAAGCCCGCGGCGTTCGCGTACGTGACGAAGAACGAGTACACGTTCCACAGCGTCAGCAGGAACTGCCGCACCACCTCGTCGAGGATCTCCAGCCCGACCCGACGATCCGCCCACGGGGACCCGTTCGTCAGGAGGTACCACCGGAGGGCGTCGGCCCCCTGGCGGTTCAGCACGTCCCACGGGTCGATCACGTTGCCAAGGCTCTTCGACATCTTCCGTCCCTGCGCGTCGACCAAGAGGCCGAGACACACGACGTTCCGGTAGCTGATCGAGTCGAAGTGCAGCACGCCTTCGGCCATCAGCGTGTAGAACCACCCGCGGGTCTGGTCGATGGCCTCGGCGATGAAGTCGGCCGGGAACCGCTCCTCGAACACCTCGAGCCCCCGGCCCAACTCGGGGTGGTAGCCCCACTGCGCGAAGGGCATGGCCCCGGAGTCGTACCAGGTGTCGATGACCTCGGGGACCCGCCGGGACTCGGCCCCGCACTCCAGGCAGGGGAGCGACACCTCGTCGATGGCCGGCCGGTGGGGATCGATGCCGGTGACGTCGCGGCCGGCTCGCTCGGACAGCTCCTTCAGTGACCCGATCGAGGTGTCGTGACCGTTCGGGCAGCGCCAGATGGGAAGGGGCGTGCCCCAGTACCGCTCCCGGGACAGCGCCCAGTCCACGTTGTTGGCCAACCAGTCGCCGTACCGGCCGTGCTTGATGTGGTTCGGGTACCAGTTGACGTCCTCGTTCACCTGAAGGAGGCGGTCCTTCACCGCGGTGGTCCGGATGTACCAGGAGCTGCGGGCGACGTAGAGGAGCGGCGTGTCGCACCGCCAGCACAGCGGATAGGTGTGCTCGATGGTCTCGGCCCGGACCAGTAATCCCCGCTCGCGGAGGTCCTCGATGATGAACGGGTCGGCTTCCTTGAAGAACCTCTCACGAACGAACGCCGGGGCGTCGTCGGTGAACCGTCCCTCGCCGTCGATCGGCTTGAACACCGGCCACCCCTCGCGCCGGCCGACCTCCAGGTCCTCCGGCCCGAAGGCCGGGGCCATGTGCACGACGCCGGTCCCGTCGTCGAGCGAGACGAAGTCGGCGTCGACGACGCGGTGCGCACCCCGCACGTTCGGGTACAGGGCCTCGTACCGCGCCCCGACCAGGTCGCGCCCGGCGATGGTCCGGGTCTCCTTCGAGCCGGGGAGCACCTTCTCGAGGAGGTTCGAGGCGAGGATCAACCGGTCGCCCTCCCACGGGACCTCGACGTAGGTGGCGTCGGCGGCGACCGCCACGCCCTCGTTCGAGATCAGGGTCCACGGCGTCGTGGTCCACCCGAGCAGCGATGCGCCGATCAGGTCGGGGTCGCCGGCCTGCACGATCCGAAACTTCACGTACACGCTCGGGTCGCGGACCTGGGTGTAGCCCAGGGCCGTCTCGTGGTCCGAGAGCGACGTCCCGCACCGGGGGCAGTACGTGGTCACCCGGTCCGCCTGGAACAGGAGCCCTCGGCCGTGGAGCCGCTTCAGCGACCACCACACGCTCTCGACGTACTCGGTGTTCATGGTCCAGTAGGCGTCGGACGTGTCGATCCAGAACCCCAGGCGCTCGGTGAGTCGCTCCCAGTCGTCCACGTAGCGGGTGACCGACTCGCGACACAGGCGGTTGAACTCGGCGATGCCGAAGGCCTCGATGTCTCGCTTGGTCTTCGTCCCGATCTCCTTCTCCACCTCGAGCTCGACCGGCAGGCCGTGGCAGTCCCACCCTGCCTTCCGCGGCACCAGGTGCCCCGTCATCGTCTTGAACCGGGGGTAGATGTCCTTGAACGTCCGAGACTCCGTGTGGTGGATGCCCGGCTTGCCGTTGGCGGTCGGCGGGCCCTCGTAGAAGACCCATTCCGGCGCACCTTCTCGGGCCTTGAGGCTCTTGGCGAAGACGTCGGCCTCGCGCCAGAACGCCAGGATGCGCTGTTCCAGATGGGGGAAGCTCACCTTCGGGTCGACCGGCTCGAACCCCCGCATCCTCCGTCCTTCCTCCCCAACACGCGAAACGCCCCGTCCCCTGCAGGGACGAGGCGTGTGCCCCGCGGTACCACCCCGCGTTGCCGGGAACCTCTCGGCTCCCGACCGCTCGCCGGCCGTGAATCCAGCCTCCCGCTGTCACGGGCGGGCCCGGCCGCGTCTACTGCGGGCGCGGGGCACCCGGTTCGGGCGGCGGCTCGGGGAGGATGTTCGGAGGGACCGCCGCCGGGCTTCCACCGTCCCCGGCTCGCTGCGCGCGGGGGACCCTCGTACTCGTTCCCGTCTTCGCCTGTAGCCGGCCATGCTACACGGCAAGATGGCCTCGGTCACCGTGCGCGTGGTGCCTCGGGCCCGTCGGCCGGGCGTCGAGGCCGGACCGGACGGCGTCGTCGTGCGCGTACGGGCGGCGCCCGAGGGCGGCCGGGCCACGGAGGAGGCCCGCCTGGCCCTGGCCGGGGCGCTGGGGATCCCGAAATCGCGCGTCTCGCTCCGCGCCGGAGCTCGGTCCCGAACCAAGGTCTTCGAGGTCCGGGGGCTGGACGTCCAGGACCTCGAGATGCGCCTTCGCGCAACCTGACCCGGGGGTTTGCCGTGCGCCATCCGCCGGTGCTACCGTCCCTCGCCATGGCCGTGAAGACCCCTTACACGCAGAAGGAACTGGACGACCTGCGCAAGCGGCTCCTGGAGGAGAAGGAGCAACTGGAGCAGCAGCTGGCCACCATCGAAGAGGCCACCTTCGCCACGTCGCAGTCGGAACTCACGGGGGAGGTCTCCTTCGACGACGAGAACGCCGACGCCGGCACGTTCACCTTCGAGCGGGAGCGCGACCTGTCGATCGAGAACAACGTACGGGACCTCCTGGGCAAGATCGGGCGGGCCCTGGCCCGGATGGACGACGGCACGTACGGGATCTGCTCCCGGTGCGGCAAGCCCATCGAGAAGGCCCGTGTGAAGGCCCTGCCCTACGTGGACCTCTGCATCAAGGACGCGCAGGCGCAGGCACGCCCCCGGTAGTGAGGCAGCCGTGACGGCGGCCCGGCGCCTCGCCGCCTGGCTGTACCTCACCGGAGGGCTCGTGTACCTGGCCGACCGCCTCACGAAGATGTGGGCCGAACGAGCCCTGGCCGGGCGCCCCCCGATCACCGTCATCCCCGGCGTGTTGCAGCTCAACTACACGACGAACTCCGGGGGCGCCTTCGGCCTGGGGCAGAGCGCGCCGTGGTTGTTCGCCGGCGCGACCGTGGTCGTGGTAGCGGCCATCGTCGCGGCGTCCCCCCGGCTCCGGCACGGCGCGACCGCGGTGGCCCTGGGGCTCATCCTGGGCGGCGGGATCGGCAACCTCACGGACCGTGCCCTCCGGGGCGATGGCGTGCTCTCCGGACGGGTGGTCGACTTCATCGACTTCCGCGTGTGGCCGGTGTTCAACCTGGCCGATTCCGCAATCGTCGTCGGGGCCCTGCTGCTCGCGGTGACCGGCCTCCGCCGGGAGCGGGAGGCGTGACGTGGCGGCGGAATTCGAGGCGGCGCCGGGCCGGCTGGACGCCGTGGTCGCGGCGCGTCTGGGGATCACCAGGGCCGAGGCGCAGCGAGTCATCGCCGCCGGCCGGGTGGTGGTGGACGGGGTGGTCCGGCCCAAGTCGCACCGCCTCGCTGGCGGGGAGCGGGTGGCGGCCGATCGGGCCGGGATGGAGGAACTCGCCCCGGAGGGCCCTCCGGTGGAGGTCCGGTACCGGGACTCCCACCTCGTCGTAGTGAGCAAGCCGCCCGGCTTGGCCACCCACCCCACGGCTGGCCGGCGGACGAGCACGTTGGTGAACCGGCTCCTCGGGATGGGCATCCCGCTGTCGGCCGGAGCGGACCCCCTTCGCCCCGGCATCGTCCACCGACTGGACGCGGGAACCTCGGGCCTCATCATCGTGGCCTCCGAGGACGAGGCCCACCGGGCCCTTGCGGCCATGCTGCGGCACCACGCGGTGGATCGCCGATACCTGGCCCTGGTCCGGGGGACCGTTCCGCACGACCGGTTCGCCGTGGACGCCCCCCTCGGGCGGGTGGGTGCGCGCATGCGCGTCCGAGCGCTTGTGGGGAAGGAGGCGGAGACCGCGTTCCAGGTCCGGGAGCGCTTCGAGGGGGCCACCCTCCTCGAGGCTGTGCCGCGGACCGGCCGGACCCATCAGATCAGGGTCCACCTCGCGGCGGTCCGCCACCCCATCCTGGGGGACCGCGCGTACGGCGGTGGGGGGGACGAGGCGAAGCGCCTCGGTCTGGGCCGGCCGTTCCTCCACTCGTGGCGCCTGTCGTTCGACCACCCGATCACCGGCGAGCGGATCGAGCTGGAGGATCCTCTCCCCCCCGACCTGGCCCAGGTGCTGGATCGGCTGCGGTCCTCCCGGTCGTGACCTCGTCGCCGCTCAGGCGGGCCGCGAGTCCGCGGCCAGCCGGCGGAGCATCGGCAGGTGCTCCTCGTAGTGCTCGTACGTGTCCCCGGTCACGGCCTCCAGGAGCTCGCGGTCGTGGAAGTCCGGGCGGAACCGCCGGGACAGCTCCGATTCGTCAAGGGCCTCGACGGCGGCGACGACGTCCCGGTATGCTCGCTCGAAAGCGTCGCGCGCCTCCGATGGCGACGTCCCGGCATCCCGCTCGTGCAGGACCACGTTCACCGCATCGACGTCCATCGCGGCGTACCGAGCTGCGTCGATCCCCACGAGGTCCTCTTCTCGCTCGCCCCGGATCCGGGACAGGAGGATCGCGTGCCACGCGGCCAGGTGCGAGAGCTGGTCCTTTCCCGACCAGGTCCCATCGGAACCCGGCGCCACCATCCGCTCGTCGGGGATGGCGGCGGTCACCTCGTCCAGCTCGGCCTTGGCCTGCCGGATGCGGCCGAGGAGCTCTGCCTTGTCCACGGCGTCATCCTTGCACGAAACGCCGCTCCGGCGGGTCGGGAGGAGGGCGAGTCCCGCCCGGTCGCCGTCCCGTCACCGCCTGGCCTGCGCGCTCTCCTTCAGGTACAGCGCGTGCTGGGTCCTGACCTCCTCCCGTGAGGCCAGGATGGCGTCCTCAACGTCCGGGGGGAGCGATCGCGCCTCGATGAGGTCGTTCACCTTCTTCGGATCGACCGAGAGCACCCCTTCCCACAGCCCGAGCGGCTCCAGGATCGCCCGGAGCCTCTCCTCGTCGGGTGCCGTCACGTGCTGCGGCCGCCGGTCGACGGCCGCGCCGTCGGAACCGAAGAGCCGGCCGTACCCGTGCTCGTCGCAGAACGCGTTGATCGGTCCGGCCAGCTCGTCGATCCTGCGGTAGACCATCCGGCCCTGCCGTTTCAGGGCGATCCACTCGTCCACGATCTCGGTCATCCGGGGCGCCGGGTCGCCATCCTCCTTCTCGTACCTGTGTCGGAACAGCGGGCACAGGCGCTGGTAGTCGCACCAGTCGCACAGCGGGTTCTGGCGGGGCTCGAACTTCCCTGCGGTGATCCGCTCGGCCACGGTGGCGATCCGCCGGCGGAGGTCATCGACGTCGGCAGAGGTCCGGGCCGTGGTCATCCGCTGGCCGGGGAGCAGGTAGTACAGGCTCAGCCGCTCCGGCTCGATCCCCCACACCTCCTTCGCCGCCAGGTGGTACACGGAGAGCTGGAGGTCGCGGTCGATAGCGGCCTGGGGCGGGAGCCGGCGGTTCGTCTTGTAGTCGACGATCTCGTAGCCGCCACCGGGGATGCGGTCCATCCGGTCGATCACGCCGGAGAGCGCGACCCCCTCGACCTCGATCGTGAACCGGAACTCCAGGGCGGCCGGGATCCGGTAGGTGCCGGCGTTCTCCCGGTGGTACTGGGCCAGGACCTGGCGCCCGTGATCCATGTACATACGTTCCTCGGACTCGCTGGCGAAGCCGTCACGGACCCAAACGCACTCGAGCGTCTCGTGCAGCTCCTCCAGCGACGGCGCGACGGGCACCGGCCGGCTGTGGAACCGGTGGAGGGCCCGGTGGAGGGAGTCGCCGAAGGACAGGGCGGGGGACGGTGCGGTCGGCACCTTGTCCTCGTACTGGAACTTGAAGGCTGCCGGACACCGCTCGTAGGTCGAGATGCTCGAATACGAGAGTCTCATTGGTGACTGACCCACTTCGGGCCCGAGTATAGACGGGATCGAGCCCGGAATCACAGGGGTGTCATTCCCGCCAACACTCCAGCACGGGCACGCAGTCCTCGCCGCACCTGGCACGAGAGGCGGAAGCGCGCCTATGCTGGCCTCAGATCGAGGCGGACCCGTCGATGTTTCGTCCCGGCCCCGAGGGGGAGGGCGTCGGCGGTGCGCAGGACGGAAGGAGGGGGAAGATGCGAACGATCAGCGTCACGAAGGTCGCGGTGGTGGCGGCGGTCCTCGCGCTGGTAGCGGCGGGGTGCACCCGCGAGGAGGAGCGAGCCGAGGACGGCGATGCCGGGCAGCAGCCCGCGCAGAGCCTGCTCCAGGTCGTGCAGGACCGCGGCACGCTCCGGTGCGGGGTGAACGAGACGGTACCGGGGTTCGGGTTCCTGAGCCCGGACACCGGGGAGATCGAGGGCTTCGACATCGACTTCTGCCGGGCCATCGCTGCGGCGGTCCTGGGGGACGCCGAGGCCATCGAGCTCATGCCGGTGAGTGCCGAGGAGCGGTTCAGCGCCCTTCGCGCCGGCAACTACGACGTGCTGGTCCGCAACACCACCTGGACCAGCAGCCGGGACGGGACCGAGGGCATCGCGTTCGCACACGTGAACTTCTACGACGGCCAGGGGATGTTCGTGCGGGCGGACAGCCCGTACCGGCGGGTCGCCGACATGGACGGGACCGCCATCTGCGTCACCGCCGGCACGACCACGGAGCTGAACCTGGCCGATTACATGGCCCAGCTCGGACTGGACTACGAGGCCGTGACGTTCGAGGAGAACCCCCAGCTCCAGCAGGCCTTTACCCGCGGCCGCTGCGACGGGTGGACCTCGGACAAGTCCCAGCTGGCCGGGCTCATCAGCGCCTGGCCGGATGAGGAGGGGGGACCCGAGTCCCTTAGGCTCCTGCCGGACACGATGTCGAAGGAGCCCCTCACCCCTGCGGTCCTGGACGGGGACTCCGACTGGCTGGACGCGGTGTTCTGGGTGGTCAATGGCCTCATCCTGGCGGAGGAGCTCGGGGTGACCGGTGGGAACGTCGACGAGATGGCGGCCGACCCCCCGAGCGCCCTGGTCGCCTCGCTGCTGGGAGTGGGCCTGGAGGGAGGCGCGCCCCTGGACTCCGGGCTCGGTCTCCCCGTCGACTTCATGCAGGGCGTGCTCCGGGCGGTGGGGAACTACGGCGAGATCTACGACCGGCATGTCGGCAGGGACGGGTTGGGCCTCCCCCGAGGCCTGAACGCCCTCTGGTCCGACGGCGGCCTTCAGTACGCGATCCCCATCCGCTAGTCCGAAGGCCACAGGCCGAGTGTGTGGACGGGGCCCGGCTCTCTCGGGTCCCGTCTCGCACACGGGCTACGCTTCACCGAGATGGCGGGGTCCTCCGTCGCCGAGGTCCAGAGAGCCGCGATCTGGCGGAACGTCCGGTTCCTGCGGGTCGTGGGCCAGCTCGTGTTCGCCGTGGTCGTCGTGTGGGCCTTCCGGGAGCTCTACCTGAACCTGGAGTACGGGGTCCGGCGCGTGGGCACGGATCTGTCTTTCGACTTCCTCCAGACGCGGTCGGGGATCCCCATCAAGGAGGGGATCGCCTACGACCCGAACCAGAGCTACCTGAGGGCGTACGTCGTCGCCGTGGCGAACACCGTCCGGGTCGCGGGGATCGGGGTCGTGCTGGCCATGCTCCTCGGGCTGGTCATTGGGGTGGCACGCCTGTCCCCGAACTGGCTGGTCCGAAAGATCGCCCAGGTGTACGTGGAGGTCATCCGGAACACCCCGGTGCTGATCCAGATCATCTTCTGGTACTTCGGGATCCTGTTCGCGCTCCCGCTGATCGAGGGCGGCCTGTCCCTCGGCGGAGTGGCCTTCCTGTCCCAGCGGGGTGCGGCCATCCCGTGGCCCCATATCGGCGAAGGAGCCGGCGCATGGGGGCTGTGGCTGCTCGGCGGACTCGTCCTGGCCGGCGCGGTGTGGTGGTGGCGGACCAAAGTGAACGAGCGCACCGGCCGCCCCCACCATCGGGTCCTGTGGTCTCTCCCGGTCCTCGTGACCGTGGCGGCCGTGGGGTACGCGATCGTCGGGGACGCCGTGCGCCTCGACGTCCCAGAGGTGGCCGGGCGGCTGTACCGGGGGGGCTTCCAGCTGAGCGGGGAGTTCACGGGCATCCTGGTCGGCCTGGTGATCTATACGGCGGCCTTCATCGCGGAGATCGTCCGGGGGAGCATCCTGGCCGTGGACAGGGGCCAGAAGGAGGCGGCCCAGGCCCTCGGGCTCTCCCCCGCGCAGCAGCTCCGCTTCGTGGTGCTGCCTCAGGCCTTCCGGATCGCCGTCCCTCCCCTGAACAGCCAGTTCCTGAACCTGACCAAGAACTCCAGCCTGGCCGTGGCGGTGGCCTATCCGGAGCTCTCGTCGGTGTCCTCGACGATGATCAATCAGGCCGGCCGGCCCTTCCAGATCACGATGCTCGTGATGGCCACCTACCTGACCATGAGCCTCACGATCTCCTTCGTGATGAACGTGGTGAACCGAGTCGTGACCCGAAAGGGCGAAGGGCGATGATGGACCGGGTCCCCACGGAGCTGGAACGGGTCGCCGCGATGCTCAAGGAGGAGCCGGTCGTCGAGTTCGCGCCGAGGAGGGAGCCGGTCGCGCCGTCGGAATGGATCCGCCAGAACCTGTTCTCGGGCTGGTTCAGCGGGATCCTCACGATCCTTGTAGGTGCGGTGGTCGGGTACCTGGGCTTCGGGCTCCTGAAATGGGCCTTCCTCACCGCGGACTGGACCGTGATCAAGGCCAACCTGCGCCTGTACATGGTGGGACGGTTCCCCCCGGACGAGCTGTGGCGGGTGTGGGCTTGTGTCTACCTCGTCACCGCCCTGGCCGGGCTGTCCTGGGGCGTCACCAGGAAGCGCCTCGCGTGGACCGTTCGCAAGGCCGCCACCCGCGGCGCGCTGGCCGTCCTCGCGCTGGCCTCGCTGGCGTACCTGCTGGACGGCGTGCGGATCTGGGTCCTGGTGGGAGCGGTGGTGGTCATCTACGCGGCCGCAGTCATGGCGGGGCGGCTGGGGGCCCGCCGCCTCCACATCCCCGTGATCGTGGGATGGGTCCTGGCCTTCCCCCTGATCATCCTGCTGCTCCGGGGGTTCGGGGGTGTCCCACCCGAGCGGTGGGGTGGCTTCCTGCTCAACGTCGTGGTGGCGGTGGTGGGCATCGTGCTGTCGTTCCCCATCGGCATCGTCCTCGCCCTGGGACGGCGCAGCAGCCTGCCGGTCATCCGCGTGTCCTGCATCGGGATCATCGAGTTCGTCCGGGGAGCCCCCCTGTACACCTGGCTCCTGTTCGGGCTGTTCGTCCTCCCGTTCCTGCTTCCCGCGGGGGTGGTGTTGCCGAACATCGTGCGCGCCATGATCGTTGTCACCGTCTTCAGCTCGGCCTACGTGGCGGAGATCGTCCGGGGCGGGCTCCAGGGGGTGCACCTCGGCCAGTACGAGGCCGCCAGGGCCATCGGCCTGTCCACGACCAAGATGATGGCGTTCATCGTCCTGCCGCAGGCCCTGCGCTCGACGATCCCGGCGATGATCAGCCACTTCATCAGCCTGTTCAAGGACACCTCGCTGCTCGCGGTGATCGGGTTCATCGAGGCGCTGCGGATCGCGCGGATCGCGCCACAGGGCCAGTTCTCGGGAGACCTCAGGGAGACCCTGATCTTCGCGGGCCTGTTGTTCTGGATGGTGGCGTTCGCCATGTCCCGGTGGAGCCAGCGGCTCGAGCGCCGGCTCGGGGTGGGGGAGCGGTAGCGATGGCGACGCAACCGGTCGCTGGTCTGGCCTCGGGCGCGAACGACGCGATGATCGTCGCCGAGGGCGTGGAGAAGTGGTTCGGCCGGTTCCAGGCGCTCAAGGGGGTCACGACCACGGTCCGCCGGGGAGAGGTTGTGGTGGTGGTCGGCCCGTCCGGCTCCGGGAAGTCGACGTTCATCCGCACGATCAACCGGCTGGAGCGACACGACGCCGGGCGCATCGTCGTGGACGGGATCGAGCTCACGGACGACCTCCGAAACATCGAGGCCATCCGGAGCGAGATCGGCATGGTGTTCCAATCGTTCAACCTGTTCCCCCACCTCACGGTGATCCAGAACATCACGCTGGCCCCTCGGATGGTCCGCGGGCGGCCGAAGGCCGATGCCGAGGAGAAGGCGATGCAGCTGCTGGAGCGGGTGGGGATCCCCGAGCAGGCTCACAAGTACCCGGCTCAGCTCTCCGGCGGGCAGCAGCAGCGGGTGGCCATCGCCAGAGCCCTGGCCATGGAGCCCAGGATCATGCTGTTCGACGAGCCGACCTCCGCGCTGGATCCGGAGATGATCAAGGAGGTCCTCGACGTCATGAAGGAGCTTGCGGGATCTGGCATGACCATGGTGGTGATCACCCACGAGATCGGCTTCGCGAAGGAAGCGGCCGACCGCATCTTGTTCTTCGACGACGGGCTGCTCCTGGAGGAGGCGACCCCCGACCGATTCTTCACCGAACCCCAGCACGACCGGGCCAAGCTGTTCCTCTCGCAGATCCTGTAGCCCGGGCGGTCCGGCGCGTTCGGCCTGCCGTTCGGAGCCCCGCCCATCAGGCCGTTGGGGAAAACCTGTGGACAAATGACAGGACTGTAGTTCTAGGGCGGCCTTTCGAGATATACTCGCCGCCGTCTTGGGCGGCAGCTTCGTTCACTTGCACACACACACGGAGTACTCGCTGCTCGACGGCGCCTCCCGGATCGCCGCCCTGTTCAAGCGGGCTCGGGAGTTCGAGATGCCCGCGCTGGCCGTCACCGACCACGGCGCGATGTTCGGCGCGCTGGAGTTCTACGAGGCGGGGCGCGCGGCGGGCGTCAAGCCCATCATCGGCGTCGAGGCCTACGTGGCGCCGGGGTCGCGGTTCGACCGCACGCCAGGCGAGAGCGAGGAGAAGTACCGGCACCTCACCGTCCTGGCCGGGGACGAGACCGGCTACCGCAACCTGCTGAAGCTGGTCACCGATGCCCACCTGGAGGGCTTCTACCACCGGCCCCGGATCGACAAGGAGCTCCTGGCCGAGCACGCCCACGGCCTGATCGGGCTATCGGGCTGCCTGGCCTCCGAGATCTCGCGGCTCCTGGTGGCGGACCAGGACCGCAAGGCCGCCGAGGTGGCCTCTACGTACCGCGACCTGTTCGGGGACGGCAACTTCTTCGTCGAGGTCCAGGACCACGGCGTGGCCGAGCAGCGCCAGGTCCTGCCGAAGCTCCTCGACCTGAGCCGGGCCGCCGGCATCCCGGTGGTCGCCACCAACGACCTCCACTACACGGAGCGGGCGGACGCCAAGCCCCACGACGTGCTGCTCTGCATCCAGCAGCAGAAGGTCCAGACCGACACGAACCGCCTTCGGTTCGGCTCCGACCAGTTCTACATGAAGTCGGCCGAGGAGATGCGCGAGGTGTTCCGCGAGCTCCCGGAGGCCTGCGACGCCACCCTGCTGATCGCCGAGATGTGCGAGCTCGAGCTCTCGTACGGCGACCTCCATCTGCCGAGCTTCGAGCCGCCGGGGGGCATGGACCGGGAC
>DASWJF010000075.1:0-4681 GCA_036397275.1 Actinomycetota bacterium | reverse complement strand
CGCGGCGATGCTACCGGGTCACACACGGCCGGCCTCATCCGGCGCTCCGCTCCGAGACCTCGATCCATCGTTCCAGCGCTCGCGCCGCTTCACCCGAGTCGATGGACTCGGCGGCGAGGAGCAGGCCCTCCTCCAGGCTCGCGGCTCGGCCCGACACCTCGAGGGCCGCGCCCGCGTTCAGGACCACGACGTCGCGCTGTGGCCCGAGCGCCCCCTCGAGCACCTTCCGGGCGATCTCGGTGTTGGTCTCGACGTCGCCCCCCCGGAGGTCGTCCCCGGCGGCCCTGGACAGCCCGACACCTGCGGGGTCCAGGACGTGCTCCTTCACGATCCCATCCAGCGTTTCGTACACCATCGAGGGACCGGTGGTGGTGAGCTCGTCGAGGCCGTCCTGTCCCCGGAACACCTTGGCACGGACCCCGCGGCGGGCGAGCACCTCGGCGACGAGCGGAAGCATCCGGGCGTCCGACACTCCCACCACCTGCGCCATCGGGCGGGCGGGGTTCGTGAGGGGCCCCAGGAAGTTGAAGACCGTGGGGACCCGGAGCTCGCGCCGGACCAGCGCCGCGTGGGCCGCCCCGGGATGGAACACGGGAGCGAACATGAACGCGATGCCGGCCTCGGCCAGGCAACGCTCGACCCCGTCCGGTCCGAGGTCGATCCTCACCCCCAGCGCCTCGAGGAGGTCGGCCGAACCGCAGTGGGACGAGGCGGCCCGGTTCCCGTGCTTGGCGACGGTCACCCCCGCGCCGGCGACGACGATGGCGCCCAGGGTGGAGATGTTGAACGTCCCCGACCGGTCGCCCCCGGTCCCGCACGTGTCGACCACCGGACCGGGCGGCGTGACCGGCTGTGCCATGTCAAGCGTCGTCCGGGCCAGGCCCTCCAGCTCGTCGACGGTCTCCCCCTTTGTGCGAAGGGCCATGAGGAACCCGCCGACCTGGGCGGGCGTCGCGTTCCCCTCCATGATGGCCACCATGGCCCGGGCGGCCTCCTGGGCGGAGAGCGACTGCCCGCTGGTCAGCCGGGAGAGCACCGACGGCCAGATGTCGGGGTCTTGCATGGGAGCAGGAACGCTAGCAGGTCGTGAGATGAGCGCGGGGCCGCGTGCGCGGCCGCCGTCCGGCCTCGCTACACTTACCGTCGCGGGCCTGGGCGAGCGGGGCCGCACCACGCGGGCGTGGTTCAATGGCAGAACGCGAGCTTCCCAAGCTCGAGACGGGGGTTCGATTCCCCTCGCCCGCTCCAGACATCGGGGCTCCGCTCAGGGGGCCCTTCGTGCCCGGGTGCCGCCGAGGAAGAGCGGCGCCGTGGGGCAGAGGCCGGCGAGCGGACAATCCTCGCACCTCGGACGCCCGGCCTTGCAGATCTCTCGTCCCAGCCGGATCAGGCCGACGTGCATCTCCACCCTGATGTCCGGCGGGGTGATCTCCTCCAGGACCTCGTGCGCCCTCTGCGCCGATGCCTTCGGCGGGATCAAGCCCAGGCGGGAGGCCACCCGGTGCACGTGCGTGTCGACGGGCAGGACCGGACGGCCCAGCGAGAACGCCAGCACCACGGCCGCTGTCTTGGGCCCCACCCCGGGGAGCGAGGTGAGGTACGCGCGGGCCTCGGCGTCCGGCATCCTTCGCAGGAGCGAGAGGTCGAGGCTCTCCTCCCGGTTCCGGATCTCTCGCAGGATGGCCAGGATCCGGGGGGCCTTCACGTTGGCCAGGCCCCCGGACCGGATGGCCGCCGCGACCTCCGAGGGCCGGGCCGCGGCCAGCTCCTCCCACATGGGGAAGCGCCGCCGGAGCGACTCGTAGGCCCGAAAGCTGTTCGCGTCGCTCGTGTTCTGCGAGAGCACGGTGAGCACGAGCTCCTCGAGTGGATCGCTCCGTCTGGGCGGCTCGAGCTCTCCGTAGAACCGGAGCAGCCGGCCATGGATGGCACGGACGCGGCGACGGTGGGCCGTCATCCACAGCAGCGTAGGACACCGGGGGTCTACGCGGTGGCCGGAGCGAAGTTCCGGAACTGCGTGAGGTGCGGGAGGAAGGTCAGCCGGAGCGAATCGGTTGGGCCGTTGCGGTGCTTGGCCACGATCAGCTCGGCCAGGCCCTTGCTGTCCGGGCTCGAGTCGTCGCGGTGGATGAACATGACCACGTCTGCATCCTGCTCGAGCGAGCCGGACTCCCTGAGATCCGAAAGCTGGGGGCGCTTGTCCTGGCGCCGCTCCGGGTCCCGGTTCAGCTGCGACACCGCGAGGACCGGGATGGCAAGCTCCTTGGCTAGGAGCTTGAGGCTCCGGCTGATCTCAGCGATCTCCTGCTGCCGGTTGTCCACCCGCCGGTGGTGCGACATCAGCTGGAGATAGTCCACGATGATCAGCCCCAGCCCCTGCTTACGAGCCGACAAGCGCCTGGCCTTGGCCCGGATGTCCACGATCGTTACGTTGCCCGAGTCCACGATGGAGAGCGGCGCGTCGTGGAGCACCTCGGCGGCCTGGACGATGCGCGCCCAGTCGTCGGCCCCCACGCGGCGGCCCCGGATCCGGTCCCAGGCCACGCCGGCCTCGGCGCAGAGCAGACGCATGCCGATCTCCCACCTCGACATCTCGAGGGAGAACATGGCGACGGGGACACGGGACTCGACCGAGACGTTCCGGGCGACGTTGGTGGCGAGGGACGACTTCCCGACGCCGGGCCGGGCCGCGAGCATGATGAGGTTGCCGGACTGGAGGCCCGACAGAAGCTCGTCCACGTCCCGGAACCCGGTCGGCAGGCCGGCGAAGGCCGACTCCCTGTTCTGGATGTGCTCGAGGTCGGTCATGGCCTGGTCGACGAGCTGGCGGAGGGAGGCCACCTGGTCCTTCTCCTCCTGCCGGGCGACCTCGTAGATCCGCTGCTCGGCCTGGTCGGCCACCTGCTCGGGGTCCTCCGGCGCCGAGTACCCCATGGCCATGATGTCGGCCGCGGCCTGGATGAGCCGGCGCATCAGGGCGTGCTGGGCCACGATCCTCGCGTAGTTCCCGGCCGCGGCCGGCGTGGGCACCTGCTCCACCAGCTCGTGGATGTACAGGTGCCCGCCGACATCCTCGAGGAGGTCGCGGCGCCGCAGCTCCTCGACCGCGGTGATGGCGTCCACGGGGTCCCCTCGCGCGTAGACCGCTCGGAGGGTGTCGAAGATCTTGCCGTTGGCGGACTTGTAGAAGTCCTCGGGCCTCACGACCTCCACGACGTCCGCGATGGCCTCGGCGGAGAGCATCATGGCCCCGAGGACGGATTCCTCCGCCTCGAGGTTGTGCGGGGGGACCCGGTCGGGTCGCACACGACGGACGTCGTCAGTCGTGGTCGCCAAGAAGTCCCCCCTCCCGAGCTAGCGACGGCAAGACGCTGACGCTTTCATGCCGGCGCCCCCCGAGTCACGGGGAAAACGGCTGTGCATATCGCCGTCCCAGGTCGGGCCGGAAAGTTTGTTGTCACTCCCACCTCCACCTGCATGCAAGGCTGTGGATAACCCTGTGCATACGTGTGTACAGGGGGGGAGTGACAAGAAACCGTTTCCGCTGGTCAGAAGGTTCGATCGCGCGAACTACGACTCCGACTCGGGCTCGACCTCGACCGAGACGACCGGATCGACCTCGGCGAACAGGTGCACCCGGACCTCGTGGACGCCGATGCTTCGGATTGGTTCGTCCAGGTGGACATCGTGCCGGTCGATCTTGATGCCGGTCTGCCGCTCGATCTCCTCCGCGACCTCGCCGGCCGTGACGCTGCCGAACAACCGGCCCTCCCCGCCCACCCGGGCCTTCACCCTGATCGGCGTGGCGGTGAGCCTCTCTGCCTCCGTCTCGGCCTCAGCCCTGGCCTGGGACACTCGGGTGGCGTGGGCCCGCTTCAGGCTCTCGACGTGCTTCACCCCACCCTTCGACACCTGAACGGCGAGCCCCCGGGGCATGAGGTAGTTGCGCGCGTAGCCGTCGGCCACGTCGACCATGTCCCCGGGGACCCCGAGCTTTTCCACCGGCTTCTGGAGGATGACCTTCATCGCGTCGAGTACGGGAGCAGCGCCATCTCGCGGGCGTTCTTGACCGCCGTTGCCACCACTCGCTGGTGCTGCGCGCAATTGCCCGACACCCGGCGGGCCCGGATCTTGCCGCGTTCCGACACGAACTTGCGCAGCATCATGACGTCCTTGTAGTCGACGTACTCGATCCGATCCTTGCAGAAGACGCAGACCTTCTTCTTCTGCTTCTTCCAGGCCTTCTCTTCCTTCTCTTTCTTGGGTCGCCTCTTGGTCTTAGGTGGCATCCAGCGGTGTCTCCTCGTCCGTGCCGGGGCCGGCGCCGACCTGAGCCGGGGCCGGGGCGGGGGCCGACCAGTCGCCGCCGCCCGAACGCCCTTGTTTCTCGACTTTGGCTGTGGCCCACTTCAAGCTGGGCCCGAGCTCGTCGGCCTCGATCTCGACGACCGAGCGCCGCTCGCCCTCCGGGGTCTCCCAGGAACGCTGGCGCAGCCGCCCCACCACGAGCACCCGCGCGCCGCGAGTGAGGGACTCCGCCGCGTTCTCGGCCAGGGTCCGCCACGCGTTCACCCGGAAGAACGAGGTGTCGCCGTCCTTCCAGGCGCCGCCCTCGTCTCGGATCCGGGGGGTGACGGCCACCGAGAAGTTCACGACGGCCGCCCCGTTCGGGGTGTAGCGG
>DASWJF010000074.1:0-4033 GCA_036397275.1 Actinomycetota bacterium | reverse complement strand
GGTCCGCGAGGTGATGGGCGAGGAGTTCTGTCTGGTGGTCCCGGGGATCCGGCCGGCCGGCTCGAACGGTCACGACCAGGCCCGCGTCCTCACGCCGGAAGAGGCCATGGAAGAAGGCGCGGACTATCTGGTGGTGGGCCGTCCCATCACCGAGGCCCCGGACCCGGCGGGGGCGGCGCGCACCATCCTCGCCGCGATCCGCTGACGCGGTGGCGGACCGAACCGGCGCATCGACGAAACCGCAGGTCACGCGGTTGGCCCGCGTTGCCCCGCCACGGAGGGCGTGTCTATACTCGCGGGGTTTCCGTCCCCCATCGAGAAGGAGCGTCGTCATGCCGCTACCCGTCCTGACCGAGGAACAGCGCAGGCAGGCCCTGGAGAAGGCCGCGGAGGCGAGGAGGAAGCGCGCCGAGCTCAAGGGCCAGCTGAAGTCGGGGAAGCTCACATTGAGAGACGTGCTGTCCAGGCTGGACGACACCGTGGGGAAGATGAAGGTGTCCACCGTCCTCGAGTCCCTGCCCGGGGTGGGGAAGGTCCGGGCGAGGAAGATCATGGAGAAGCTGGACATCTCGGCCAGCCGGAGGATCCGCGGGCTCGGCGCGAAGCAGCGGGACGCGCTCCTCGGCGAGTTCGCCAAGAAGTAACGCGCCCTGGTCAGGCGGGGAACCCTCTTCGTCGTCTCCGGCCCTTCCGGGGTCGGGAAGGGGACCGTCGTGAGGCGGCTCCTGGAGCGGCGTCCAGACCTCACGCTGTCGGTCTCCGCCACCACCCGTCCGCGCCGTCCCTCCGAGCAGGATGGGGTCCACTACTCGTTCCTGTCCGAGCAGGAGTTCGACCAGCTCGTGGGGGGCGACGCGCTGCTCGAGTGGGCCGAGGTGTTCGGCAACCGCTACGGTACGCCGGCGGTGCCGGTGGAGAGGGCCCTCGCGGAAGGTGGGGACGTGATCCTGGAGATCGACGTCCAGGGTGCCGGCCTGGTGAAGGAGCGGGTGTCCGAGGCCGTCTTGATCTTCCTGGTGCCGCCATCCATGGGGGAGCTCGAACGGCGCCTCCGGGCCCGGGGGACCGAGGACGAGGAGCGGCTCGCCGCGCGACTTGCCACGGCAGGCTGGGAGATGGGGCAGCGCCCCTGGTTCGACCACGTGGTCGTGAACGACGACGTCGACGAGGCAACGGCCCAGGTCGAGGCTATAATCGAGGTGTCCCGGCCTCCGCCAGCTCCGAAAGAAGGACGTGTGCACCCATGATCGAACCGAAGATCGACGACCTCCTGGCGCAGGTCGATTCCAAGTACACGCTGGTGATCCTGGCGGCCAAACGGGCCCGGGAGATCAACTCCTACTACAACCAGCTGGGAGAGGGGCGCGGCGAGTTCGTCCCGCCCCTCATCGAGAGGGGCGGCCTCACGAACAAACCCCTGTCCATCGCCCTGGAGGAGATCTCCGACGGCAAGATCCAGGCCGAGCGCCCCGAAGGGGTCGGGATCAAGTAACCGGGTCCCTGGGGGAGCTTGCCCGGGGCCATGGAGGCCTGCAGGTGCCAGGGACCGAAGCCCCCGCCGTGAGAGGCCGCCGGGTCCTGCTCGGTGTCACGGGCGGCATCGCCGCCTACAAAGCCTGCATCCTGACCCGCCTGCTGGCCCAGGCCGGGGCCACGGTCCAGGTGGTGATGACCGCCTCGGCCACGCGCTTCGTGGGCGCGGACACGTTCGCCGCGCTCTCCGGCCGGCCCTGCTACACCGATCTGTGGGAGGCGCCCGGAACCGTCCTTCACGTCAAGCTGGCGCACGAAGCCGACGTCGTCGTGGTCGCGCCGGCTACGGCCAACGTCATCGCGAAGCTCGCGTCCGGCATGGCCGACGACCTGCTCACCTCCGTCCTGCTCGAAGCGACGTGCCCTGTCGTGCTGGCGCCGGCCATGCACACGGGCATGTGGGACCACCCCGCGACCCGGATGAACGTCCGGACCCTGGAGGAGCGGGGGGCCCGGGTGGTGGGCCCAGCCGCCGGGTCGCTGGCCGCGGGCGACGAGGGCTTGGGACGGCTGGCCGAGCCGGAGGACATCCTCGCCGCCGTGGAGGACGTGGTGGCCCGGGGGCGGGATCTCGCCGGGCGGCGCATCGTGGTCACGGCCGGTCCCACCTGGGAGCCGCTCGACCCCGTCCGGTTCGTGGGGAACCGCTCGACCGGGAAGATGGGGTTCGCGGTTGCCAGGGAGGCCTTCGCCCGAGGGGCCGACGTGACCCTCGTGGTGGGCCCGGGGACGGTGGAGCCGCCGGATGGCCCCCACGTCGTCCGCGTGACGACGGCGGAGGAGATGCGCGCGGCCGTGCTGGAGGCGGCCCCGCACGCCGAGGCCGTGGTGATGGCCGCGGCGGTGGCCGACTTCCGTCCCAGGGAGGTCGCGCCGACGAAGCTGAAGAGGGAGGGCGGCCCGCCCGACCTGGCCCTGGTGCCCACCGCCGACGTCCTTCGAGCGGTGGGCGAGCTCGAGGGCGGCCGGGTCCTGGTGGGGTTCGCCGCGGAGACCGAGGACCTGGAGGCCGCGGGGAGGGCGAAGCTCCGAGCCAAGGGCCTGGACCTCATGGTGGTGAACGAGGTCGGGCGGGAGGGCACGGGGTTCGGCTCCGAGACGAACCACGCGGCGATCCTGTCCCGTCACGGCGACGACGAGCCGCTTCGGTCCTGGACCAAGGGCGAGCTCGCCTCGGCCATCTGCGACCGCCTGGCCAAGCTCCTGGCCCGGTAGACGGGACGCGTCGGTGCAGGCCGGTATACTCCGGCGCTGTATGCGGAAGGGCTACCTGTTCTCCTCCGAGTCGGTCACCGAAGGACACCCCGACAAGCTCGCCGACCAGATCTCCGACGCGGTCCTCGACGCCATCATCGCCGTCGATCCCGAGGGCCGGGTGGCGTGCGAGACGCTGGTGACGACCGGGATCGTCATGGTGGCCGGCGAGATCACGACCTCCGAGTACGTCGACATCCCGTCGGTCGTTCGGCACACCATCCTCGAGATCGGATACACAGACGCGAATTTCGGCATCGACGGGGCGACGTGCGGCGTGATCACCTCGATCCAGGAACAGTCGCCCGACATCGCCCGCGGCGTGGACGACTCGCTCGAGCACCGCGTGGAGGGCTCGCACGACGACCTCGACGCGCTCGGCGCCGGCGACCAGGGGATGATGTTCGGCTACGCGTGCCGGGACACCGACGAGCTGATGCCGATCCCCATCGCGATGGCCCACCGCTTGACGAAACGCTTGGCCGACGTCCGCAAGGCGGGCGTCGTTCCGTACCTGCGGCCCGACGGCAAGAGCCAGGTGACCATCGAGTACGCGGGCGGCAAGCCGGTTCGCGTGGACACCGTCCTCATGTCGGCCCAGCACCGGGAGGAAGTGGATGTCGACACCCTGCTCGGGCCCGACGTGAGCGCTGAGGTCATCGACCCCGTGCTCCGCGAGTTCCAGCTCGACGCGGAGGGCGTTCGGATCCTCGTGAACCCCACGGGCAGGTTCGAGATCGGAGGGCCGAAGGCCGACACCGGTCTTACCGGGCGGAAGATCATGGTCGACACGTACGGCGGCATGGCGCCCCACGGCGGAGGCTGCTTCTCCGGAAAGGACCCCACCAAGGTCGATCGCTCGGCCGCGTACATGGCCCGGTACGTGGCCAAGAACCTGGTGGCGGCGGGGTTGGCCGACCGGCTCCAGGTCCAGGTGGCCTACGCCATCGGCACGGCCCATCCCGTCTCGCTCGCGGTCGACACGTTCGGCACCGAGCAGGTGGATCCGGACCGGATCGTCGAGCTGATCTGGGATGCGTTCGACTTCCGGCCGGCGGCCATCATCCGTCACCTCGATCTCCGTAAGCCCATCTACGAGGAGACCGCGGCGTACGGCCACTTCGGCCGGAAGGAATTCTCCTGGGAGGCGACCGACCGCGCCGACGAGCTCCGCCGCGCGTTCGGGTAGCTCTTCCCAAGAAGAGCAGATCCTGTCGGGGCCGGTCGCCGTCTGCGTGGACCGGCC
>DASWJF010000073.1:0-3151 GCA_036397275.1 Actinomycetota bacterium | reverse complement strand
CTGCGAGACCATCGCCGTGGGGGTCGACGGCACCGATAACGAGATCGTGGAGGGCCAGTACGGCGAGCCCCCGGCGGGGAAGGACCGCCTCATCCTGGGCCACGAGTCGCTGGGCCGCGTCCTGGAGGCTCCCTCCGGCAGCGGCTACGACCTCGGCGACCTGGTGGTGGGGTTCGTACGGCGGCCCGATCCCGTCCCCTGCGACAACTGCGCGGTCGGCGAGTGGGACATGTGCCGGAACGGCATGTACACGGAGCGGGGCATCAAGGGACGCGACGGCTTCCTGTCGGAGCGGTTCCGCATCGAGCCCGAGTTCGCCGTGAAGGCCGACCCCTCGCTGGGTCGCCTTGCCGTGCTCACCGAGCCGACGTCGGTGGTGGCCAAGGCCTGGGAGCACGCAGAGCGCGTCGGGCGCCGGGCCCGATGGGAGCCGCGGCGGGCTCTGATCACGGGCGCCGGCCCACTGGGGCTGCTCGGCGCACTCCTCGGGGTGCAGCGCGGCCTGGAGGTCCACGTCCTGGACGTGGTCGAGGAGGGCCTGAAGCCGCAGCTCGCCCGGGAGGTGGGGGGCGTGTACCACGCCGGCACCCTGGAGGAGGCCGGCGAAATGTTCGACGTCGTCGTGGAGTGCACCGGCGTCGGTCCGGTCGTGTTCCACGCCATCGAGCACCTCGCGGCGAACGGGGTGATGGCCCTGACGGGCATCTCCGGGGCGGGCCGAACGCGCGAGCTCGCCGTCGACGTCCTGAACAAGGACCTGGTGCTGGCGAACAAGGCGGTGGTCGGCTCGGTGAACGCGAACCGTCGGCACTACGAGCAGGCCACGGAAGCCCTGGCCAAGGCCGACCCGGGCTGGTTGGACCGTCTCGTCACGAGATGGGTTCCCCTCGCGGCCTGGGCGGAGGCGCTGGAGCGTCGGGAGGGCGACGTCAAGGCGGTCGTCGAGATCGGCCGGATCTGACAGGGGTGCCATGGAGCCGAAGGAGATCTTCGAGTTGATCATCAAGGCCGACGAGAAGCTGAAGTACGCCACGCCCGACAAGGCCGACACCCGGAGAGCCCAGGCTCGGGAGCTCCTCGTGCAGGCCCTCGAGGCCGCGCGCGAGATCGGGAACGAGCAGCTCGTGCAGCAGGCCGAGACCCGCCTGGCCGACCTGGGGATGCCGCCGAGCGCCGGCGCGGCCCCCGAGGCCCGGGAGGACGCGCCGGCGATCGGCGGATCTCCGCCCCCGAAGGGCACCGACGCCCCGGCAGCCGTTCGGCGGCCCACGCCCCTGGACCCGTATCCCGAGCCCCGGCAGGAGGAGGAGAGCGGCGATGAGAAGTCGTACCCACCCGAGCTTGGCACCGATGCCATCGCCATCCTCGAGGGACGGACGTTCATGTTCTCCGACTCCCTGGGGGACGTGCCGCCGGGATCGATCGGCGGGCTGCTCCACGACGACACCCGGTTCCTCTCGTTCTGGCAGCTCACCCTGAACGGCCGGCCCCTTTCGCTCCTGAAGTCCCGGGTCGTGGACTACTACTCGGCCGCCTTCTTCCTGACGAACCCGGACATGCCGGGGATCAGGGCGAACAGCCTGTCGGTTCGACGCTTCCGGTTCGTTGGCGGGGGCCTCCACGAGCAGATCAGTGTGTACAACTCCGCCCCCGGGCCGGTGCGGTTCGAGTTGCGGCTGTCGGTGGGGGCGGACTATGCGGACCTGTTCGAGGTCAAGAGCTCGGTTCGCGACCGCAGCGTCAAGACCGACACGGAGCACGATCCGGACGAGGGCCTGCTGCACTTCCATTACGAGAACGCCGGCTTCCTGGCCGAGACGAACGTGCAGGTCGCCCTGAGCGGGGTCCTGCGGAGCGGGAACCAGCGGAAGGTGAACCCCTCGACCCCCATCGATCGGGAAGGGCTCGAGGAGCATCCTCCACGCATCGACGGGAACGACCTCGTGTGGGACGTGGAGCTCCCTTCCCGGAGCGTGCTCGGCATCGTGCTCCGCGTGACGGTGCGCGTGAACGAGAAGGTGCTCGAGCCCATGCACGATGAGTTCGGCGAGGAGCAGCAGCACGCCGAGGGCGCGCTGACCAGCTGGCTGGACGAGGTGCCGCGCTTCCGGTCGGACAACGCGGTCCTGAAGAACGTCTTCGACAAGTCCATCGTCGACCTCGCCGCCCTGCGGATCGCCGGCGAGCTCCGCGGCGAGGACTACATCCTGCCGGCCGCGGGCCTGCCGTGGTTCATGACCCTGTTCGGCCGGGACACCCTGGTCACGTCGCTGCAGACGGTCTGGGTTGGCCCCCAGCTCACCCGGGGGGCGCTTCACCTGCTGGGGGCCCTCCAGGGCACGAAGGTCGACGAGTTCAGGGACGAGGAGCCCGGGAAGATCCTGCACGAGGTGCGGAACGGCGAGCTGACCGTGCTGGGGGAGAAGCCCCACAGCCCGTACTTCGGCACGGCCGACGCCACGCCGCTGTACCTGATCCTGATGTCCGAGTACTGGCGGTACGGCGACGACCACGAGTTCGTCCGGTCTCGGTGGGACCAGGTGCTTGCGGCAACGGAGTGGATCGACCGGTACGGCGACCGCGACGGCGACGGGTACGTCGAATACCAGACCCGCTCCTCGCAAGGCCTGGGGAACCAGTGCTGGAAGGACTCGTGGGACGGGATCCAGTACTCGGACGGGACCATCCCCTACCTGCCCATCGCCACCGCCGAGATCCAGGGCTACGTGTACGACGCGAAGCTCAGGGTGGCCGAGATGGCGGAGGCCCTGATGGACGACGCGGAGCTGGCCTCACGGCTTCGCAAGGAAGCCGACCTGCTCCACGAGCGGTTCAACCGCGACTTCTGGTCCGAGGAGCGCGGCGGCTACTACGTGGTCGGCCTGGACGGCGACAAGAAGCACATCGACTCCATGACCTCGAACATGGGCCATCTGCTCTGGTGCGGGATCGTGCCCCAGGACCGGGCCCGGATCGTCGTGAACCACCTGATGTCCGACGACATGTACTCGGGATGGGGCGTGCGCACGATCTCCAGGCAGGACGGCGGGTACAACCCGATCGGCTACCACGTCGGGACGATCTGGCCCCACGACAACTCGATCATCGCCATGGGCCTGGTCCGGTACGGGTTCCGCGACGAGGCCAACCG
>DASWJF010000072.1:0-3017 GCA_036397275.1 Actinomycetota bacterium | reverse complement strand
GGCGAGCTGCGTGGCGATGGTGGACTTCCCCACTCCGGTGGCCCCGCCGATCAACACCACCAGCGGGATGTCCAGGGCCTCGACCTCCCGCCACCTGAGGAAGTTCTTCGCGTACCGCTCGCCGGCCAGCTCCTCCAGGGCCCCCACCGCCACCCGGTCCAGCTGGTCGGTGGTCACCGATGGCGCGCCGAGGTCCTGAAGGCGCTCCTCGACCGCCTCCGCGACCTGGTACGCCCGCCACGGCGACAGGCCGGTCACCATGACCTGGGAGGCCATCAGGCCCTTCGAGTAGGGAAGGCCGGCCTCCTGGTCGGAGATGAGGATGTGTGCGCTCTTCTGTTCCTTGGTCATCGTGCCTCTCGGCGGTCTCTCGCGAGCTCGATGATCTCCCCGAGCACCGTGGGCAGATCCGCGTCCCCTTCCACCACCACGGCCCGGTTGTCGACGAAGACGACCTCCGCCCCTCGAGCCAGCGCCTTCTCGGATGCGACGTCCACGGCCGCGGCCTTGAGCTCCGTGAGAAGCACCTCGTACCCCCCCGCCTTGTCCAGGTCCTCCGCCAGCCCGGCCCGGTCGGCCAGGCGGGCGCTCCACCCAACCACCCGGCACCCGTGGGTTGCCTGCAGGGAAGCGACCTGCCTCGCGGCGGCGTCCCCCGGCGCCGTGGTGGTGAAGAACGCCTCCTTGCCCCGCACGTCGCCCAGCGGGACCGGTTCGAAGTCCGTCACGATCAGCCGGGCATCGCCGCGGGATCGCTGGACGTGGGATCTGAGAGCGAGGAGGTTCTCTGGCCCTGTCGTTGGGCTCCCCGCCATTGTAAGGACAACCAGGTCCGATAGCAACAGCCGGTAGGGACCGAGGTAGCCGCCCAGATACTCGGGCGGCGCCGAGGCCGGCACCACCAGGATCCCCGCGTCCCACGGCACGGGCGGGACCGACGAGCCGCTTCCCTCCAGCACGACGAGGTCCGCCCCCAGCTTGACCGCTCGCTCCGCGGCCTCCCGGACGTTCGTCACCAGCGGCGCGCCGGCCAGGCCTCCTCCGAACCGCCGGGCCCCGATGGTCGTGACCCCCGAGGTGACGGCGTCCTCCAGGTAGTCGGTGGCGGCGTGCTCGCCCCGACGGGCCAGATCGAGCAGGTGTCGGAGGTCCACGCTGCCGGCCATCGCCACCTGGGGTTCGGGCGGCCCCCCCCGGCCCATGGCCACGACGATCGGAGTCAGCCCCTTCCGGGCGGCCACCCTGGCCACCTCGCCGCCGAACGCAGTCTTGCCGGTCCGCTTCCCGGTCCCGATGACGGCCACCGTGGGAACGGGGAGCGGTGGACCGGAGATGGGGGGGTCCAGCCGGAAGTCCGGACCGAGGTACGGAACGCCCCGGGCCAGGGCCACCGCGGCGAGCTCCATGCGCTCGTGGTAGCCGAGAACCGGCTCGTCCGAACAGTCCAGGACGGCCTCGGGCCGGACCGCGTCGAGGGCTTCGGCCAGCGCGTCGGCGAGATCGGCCCCCGCCCGGATGGTCAGCACGCCGAGGTCCGGGAGGGCGCCTGGGAAGACCTTCTCGGTGCCCCCCAGGAACAGCGCTGCGATCACGTCGTGGCCCATGGCTCGGGCGGCATGGAGCCCCCACCGGGTGACCGGGGGGTAGTGTTCGCCGTCCACGAGAGCGAGCACCCTCACGACGATCCTCCGGGCGGTTGTGACGCGGTCGGTCCCGCTACTCGGGGTGGGCCGCGGTCTGCTGTGCGGCCTGGTGCACGGGCGGCTCGAACTCCCGGTAGTACTGCTGCCCAGACGACAGCGAGAAGTGCGCGATGATGCTCCCGCCGCCGAACGGGAACCGCCGGGTGATCTTGACCTCGTCCCCTTCGAACTCCAGGACGTTGTAGCAGGGCTTCGTGTAACCGCGGAGCCGGAGCGAGGCCACTGTGCCGGCGTTCGCGATGTACAGGTTCTCCAGGCGCCACACGTAGGGCACGTGCTTGTGGCCCGAGAGCACGATGTTCACGCCCGCCGTGATGAGCTCCTCGAGCAGGTCGCCCGCGTCCATCACGGTGCTTCGCTCCCGCCCGGTCCCCGGGACGGGGATCAGGTGGTGGTGCAGGACGAAGACCTTGAGCTCGGCGGGCTCTGCGAACTCCTTCTGGAGCCACTCGTAGCGTTCCCGCCCGATCTGCCCCTCGTTCAGGTCGGGCTCGCTGGAGTCGGCCCCCACGATCCGCACGCCCCGAACGTCGATCGACCAGTGGCGGGGGCCGATCAGCTCCTCGAAGTGGAGGTACCCCACGTTTCGGGCGTCGTGGTTCCCGGGCACCGTGAGCAGCGGCGCCTTGAGGCGCTCGGCGTAGGCCACCCAGTTCTTGTACTCCTGCCGGTACCCCTCGTTCGTGAGGTCGCCGCTACAGATCACGACATCGGGGGCGAGCTCGTTGATCTCCACGATGACCCGGTTCATCAGGTTCGGGACGAAGTACGGTGACCCGACGTGCGGGTCCGAGATGTGGGCGATGGTCACCACGGCTCAAGTCTACGTCCTGAGCGGGCCGGGCCCCGCACGCCGGCCTCCTCGCCCGCCCGCCCCGGCCGCGTGTGCGGGCGCTCGGTTGAAATCGCTCGGCGCGTGGGACCATACCTCCCGAACATGAACGGCCTCGATCTCGTGCTCGTCGCGCTCATCGGGCTCGCCGCCGCCACCGGCTTCCGCCGGGGGGCCCTCCTTCAGCTCCTCTCCTACGGCGGTCTCCTGGCCGGCGTGGTGGCCGGGGCGCTGCTGGGGCCGGCCGTGGCCTCGCTCGCCGAGAGCCACGAGGTCCAGGCCGGCATCGCGGTGGCCGTGCTGCTCGGGGCGGCCGGCGTCGGCAACGCGCTGGGTTGGGTGGCCGGCCACTCGGTGCGGGCCCGGACCCGGGGCGTCCGGGTGTTCAGCACCGCCGACGCGGCCGGAGGCTCGGCCGTATCGGTGCTCGCGGTGCTGCTCGTCACGTGGTTCATCGCGCTCAACCTGGTGAACGGGCCGCT
>DASWJF010000071.1:0-5997 GCA_036397275.1 Actinomycetota bacterium | reverse complement strand
CGCCCAGGACTGCATCGCGGCTCGGGCCGCCACCGACCTCCGGGACGCGGGATCCGGGATCCCGGTGATCCGAACCGTGCACCACGTGGACGACTTCACGACCCGGGTGCTCGTTGACTGCCAGCGGCGCTCGATCGTCACCCCCGACCGCGTGCTGGTGGTAAGCGAGCACTGGCGGGGGCTGCTTCGAGCGGAGTACGGCGTGGAGGCCACCGTCGTGACGAACGGGGTCGACGCCGAGCGGTTCCGGCGGCCGGTGGGGTTCGACGGGTCGGTCCTCCGGGAGCGGGTCGGCGCGGACGGGCGGTTCCTGTTCCTCACGGTCGGCGGGATCGAGCCCCGCAAGGGCAGCCTGGAGTTGGTCGAGGCCATGGCCAAGGTGCGGGCATCCCTCGACCCGCCTCCCGTGCTGGCCATGGTGGGGGGCCACTCCTTCCAGGACTACGCGGACTACCGGGGGCGCTTCTTCCAGCGGGCCGCCGACTTGGGCGTCGAGGTCGGTCGGGACGTCGTCCTCCTTGGCACGGTGCCCGAGGACGAGCTCCCCGGTTGGTACCACGCGGCGGACGCGTTCGTGTTCCCGTCGGTGAAGGAGGGATGGGGTCTCGTCGCATTGGAGGCGCTGGCCGCCGGGCTCCCGGTGATCGCGACCGACATCCCGGTATTTCGCGAGTGGTTCTCGGACGGGGAGGGCGCGCTCATGGTGCCGGCCGGGGACGCGAGCGCCCTAGCTGAGGCGATGCGCCGGGTGGCGTCGGACGCGAATCTTCGCTCACGCCTCGCCGCCGCGGGACCGGCCGTCGCAGGCCGCTACACGTGGGAGGCGTGCGCCAGGCGCCACGCCGAGATCTACCGCGAGGTGGCGGGCCGAGGCTAGACTGCCCGTCCAAGGTCACATTTCTCAGCTCAGTCAGTCCGGACGGTTCCTGGGGGCGGGGTGGCTGACGCGCTGCTTGGTTAGCGGCCAGGGAAGGGGAGTGCTGCAAGAGGGCTCACTTTTGAGGCATATTGAAGCCTGTTCCCTCCTGGCATACTTCATTTGGTGTCAATTCTGGTATAGACTGCAGTAGTGCCACGTCCATCGACACTAAGTCGTCTCACGCAGATCGCTGAGGACCAGTGGGGCCTCGTGACGCGCAGACAGGCGGAACGCGCCGGCGTGTCCCGTGCCACCCTTGCGCGTCTGGCCGCCGACGGCTCTGTGCTCGAGCGGATTGCCCTCGGTGTGTACCACCTCGCCGGGGCTCCCCGGCCGGACCACCTAGAGCTCCGCGCGGCGTGGCTCCAGCTCGCGCCCGATATCGCGGTCTGGGAGCGGATGCCGGCCCAGGGCGTCGTCTCCCACAGGTCGGCGGCCGCACTGTACGGACTCGGCCACCTCCCTGCCGATACTCACGAGTTCACAGTGCCGACTAGGAGGCAGTCCCGCCGGCCCGATGTGCGTCTCCACCACCGCAAGCTGAAGAGCGGCGAGTGGATTGGGCTCAAGGGCATTCTTGTCACGCGTCCATCCCGGATTGCCTCGGACCTGCTCGTCGACCATGAGGACCCGGAGGCGGTTGCTCACGTGGTGGCCGACGCGGTGCGAGGCGTTTACGACTATCCCGGCACGTTCGCGGACGCTCTTGGACCCCGTGCCTCCACGTTCGGCCTGCGGCGGGGCGACGGCATCGCCCTCCTACGCTGGCTTCTCGACCTCGTCGGCGATTCCGACACGCCTCGGTGGATCGATGCGGCGCGGGCTCATGTCGTGGAGGCCGCCGAACAAGCGGGCCAGACGAACGAGCCGGTCTCCAAGAGGCGCGATCAGTGAACGTCCGCCGGTCGTACGGAAGCCCGGCGGCCTTCCGCCGAGCACTCACCGACAGGCTGAAAGAGAGGGCCAAGGAGGGCCGGTGGACGCTGGCGCAGCTCCAGCGCCACATGGCCTACGACCGTCTCCTGGAGCGCCTCTACCTCGTGGACGAGGGATGGATCGTCAAGGGGGCCACCGCGCTGCTCGCTCGCGGCTTGGGAGTCCGGGCCACGGTCGACATCGACGTGTACCGGGAGAAGGCCCGTGAGGTGGCGGAGGGCGAATTGCGCGACGCGGCTTCGGGGGAAATCGGCGATTGGTTCCGATTCGAGCTCGGACCGAGTACGACCGCGGGTGACGGCGGCGCAGGGGTGCGCATCCCGGTGACCGCGTACATCGGAGCTACCGTGTGGGTGGCCTTTCACGTCGACCTCGTCGGCTCGGATCTCAGAATGACGGGCCAACCGGACGATGTGCCCCCGCTCGCGCGAGTCGTGATGCCGGACGTCGAACAGCACGGGTACCGCGCATATCCGCTCGTTGACCACATCGCCGACAAGATCGCCGCGACGTTCCAGTGGTACGGCCAGGCGCAGATGCCGTCAACCCGGTACAGAGACCTCGTGGACCTCGTCGCCATCGTCACCGGGGCCTCAGTGGAGGCCGAGCCACAGATGGAGGCGCTTGCGTCGGAGGCGCAACGGCGCGGCATCTTGCTGCCTGCGCGGTTCGACGTCCCGGACCGGGAGCTGTGGGTGCGAGGCTACGCCGCCGAGGCGGCGCGGTCGCTCCTGCCCATCGCCCCCAAGCTCGACGAGGCACTCGCCTTTGTTCGCCCGTTCGTCGATCCCCTCCTCGACGGCACGGCCTCCGGCGCGTGGGACCCGAATCGCGGCGAGTGGACCCGCTGACCAGTCGAGAGGCGCATCGCGGAGACGGACGGGGATCGAACCAGCCTCTGGTTCTCGCCCGCGCCGGCATCTGGACATCGTCTGAGCGCGGGTGGCCCGTGCGCCTACGACTCGATCTCTAGTGCCAGGTGAGGCCCAGAGCGAAGTCGGCACCGGACGTCTCGCCGACGCGGGCCAGCGATGCGCAGGCTGCCTCGCACGCCTTCCGGTTTGCCCTCGCCGCCGCCCCGATCAGGTCGTGAGCAGGCGCGAGAGCCTGGCCGCGTGCCGCCCACGACACGAACGCGGCCGCGATCTCTGTGGTCCTCGCCGCCGCCGCGGCTTCGAGGAGCGCCGGCTGGGCCTCCTCGTCCGAAAGCGCCCGGCGGATGAACAGCAGCCCGGCCAAGGCGTCGTCGCCGGCGGGGGTGAGGCCCGGGCCCAGCCCGGCGAGGCGCTCGACCACCCCCCCGAGGTCACCGGCGCGGAGTCTGCTCCGCGCGTCGGCGGCCCGCTCCCGGAACGGGTCCGCGTGGAGCGCCGATCGTGACGCGACATCCGATGCCACCTCGGTCAGGAGTGTTGCGCCCGACGCGAGCTGGGCGGGAGATGGGAGTGCACCGGCCCACTCGGCGGCATCCCTGAGGTCGACGTCGATCCCTCCGAAGCGAAGTCGTCGAGAGGCGACCTGGACTCGCGTACTCGGAGGCAGTTCGGGGGGCGGGCCGTCGAGCACCAGGTACAGCGGCCCTGGATGCACGTCGGGGGAGACCAGCACCAGGATGCCCGCGGGCAGAAGGACGTACACGGCCTTCGGGAACGACGCGATCACGCGTCCCTCGCCGCCGAGGGCCAGTGCCTCTATCGCGCCGAGGCCGGAGAGCGTGGCCTTCACCGCAGGGTGGCGTCGAGCGCGAGGAGCCCCTCGCGGAAGCAGTCGATGGGCGCCCTGGCCACGCCGGCCCCCACCTGCCCGGTCCCGGCGCTCGTGTGGAGGATGCCGGTGTTGATGGCCGGCGTGATCTCGGTCTCCACGACCTTCCTGACGTCGACCCCGATCGGCGATCCGCGGAAGTCGAGGAACGGAAGCTTGAACCGGCCGCTCCGACCGGCGCAGATCCGCTCGACCGCCTGGGTGGTGGCCACGGCGTCGGCCATCGTGCCCCCCACGAACGCGGCGACCGCGGGCGACGCGGCCGCGGCCGCTCCCCCCAGGCCCACCAGTTCGAGCACCGCGCTGTCGCCGATGTCGGGTGCCGCATCGTCCGGACCGAACCCGGCGTGGTACAGGGCGTCGCCCACGGGCGGCGCCGGCGCGACGAACCACCCGTCGCCAGCGCCGGCGATCCGCACGCCGAACGTCGTGCCGTTCCGGGCCATCCCCACGACCACGCTCGCCTCGGGTACCTCGGCCGCCCAGTCGGCCACGGCCTTGGCCGCAGCCATCGCGATGTTCAGGAAGAACAGGTGGTTGGCGGAGAGGAACCGAGCGACGTCACCCCCCGCCGGATGATCCACCTCGATCAGGAAGGGAAGGAGGTGGCGGAGCAGGAGGTTCGTGGTGGCCTGGGTCCGCATGTGCGAGTCGTCGCCCATCTGGAGGCCCTGGGCCACGAGAGAGAACACGTCGATCGGCCCGGACGCGCGGACGGCGGCCGCGAGGACCGGCCCCACGGCATCCCGCAGGAACACCAGGCGCTCCACCGCCTCCGGTATCTCCACGCCGAACCACGCCGTCTTGCCGGGTCCCTGGTTGAGGGCCGAGTACGCCCGGTTCCCGCCGTGCTCGTTCTCCACGACGAACACCGGGGCCGAGGGACCAAGTGCGGTGGCCATCGGTACGACGGTCCGATGGTGGTTGGCGGCGTCGAGCCGAACCTTCCCACCGGCCACGAGAGCCTCGGCGTCCTCCGGTGACGAGGCCCATCTCTCGGCCATCACCGCGGCCCGGACCGAGCGCTTCAGTGGATCGCAGAACTCCTCCCACGGCAGGGGCGGACCCGGATGAAGAACCATCCTCGCTTCCATCCCGGGCACCTCGTCGAGTGTGGAACCGATCCCGATGACGGCCGGCGAGCCCTCGTCGAGGCGCCGCACGGCCTCCGCGTTGGCGGCGTCGATTCGCCCGGCGAGCGGCCCGTACAGCCGGGCCAGGGCGGCGACGAGGTCCTCACGTCCGCCAGCGGGGATCCGCCAGTCCACGTCGACGGCCGCGGCACCCTGCTGCCGAACCGCGTCCCCGAGGAGCGCCAGCCCCACGTTCACGACGCGAACCTCGTCGGGCAGCGACACCGCAGGCGGGGCGTCCTCCCGGTGGGGGCTAGACTCCATGAGCGTGGAGGTTACCGCCTACTGGGAGGGCGGATACCGGTGCCGGGTGCCGATCCGCCACTTCGAGATCGTGGTCGACGAGCCTCCCCAGTACGGCGGGACCGACGCGGGTCCGATGCCGACCGAGGTGTTCGTCACCTCGCTCGCCTCGTGCTTCACGCTGGCTGTGGCCCACGCGGCGAAGAAACGCGGCATCGCCCTCCCCGACCTCGCCGTCACCGTGAACGCCGAGTACGAGGGCCTGCGATTCTCCCGCCTCCGGGTCGAGGTCCGCTCCAGCCACCCGCGCGACATCCTCGAGTCCCTCCTCGAGCCGGCCATCGGGTATTGCTACGTGACGAACACGCTCCGCGGCGCGCCCGAGATGGAGTTCGTCGTGGGCCACGGCCCCGTCACCTCCGCGCCAGCTCCTCCGCCCGGCTGATCAAGGCGGCCTCCGCCGCGACGATGGCCTGTTCTTGCCGCACGGCCTCCGATCGGAGCCGGTCCGCTTCCCCGGCGCACGACCCGGCCATGTCTCGGACCACGTCGGGCGCGGCGCCGCCCGGCGAGGTCCGGGTGAGGACGATGGCCCGAGGATCCAGGACCTCGGCCAGATCGCGTCCGGCGAGATTCAGGGAGCTGCCCATCGTGTCCACCGCGGCCTGGTCGAGCATGTGGCCGGTGAGGTCGACCCCGCGAAGGCCCAGGCGGCTCGCTCCCCGGACCGCCGAGCCGACCACGACGTACGCGCTTCGGTAGTCGATCCCGCAGGTCTGCATGACGTACTCGGCCAGGTCGGTGGCCTGGGAGAACCCCGACACGAGCGACTCCCACATCCGTTCCGGGTTCACCCGAAGCGTGGCCACGACGCCCCGCATGAGCCGGCTGACCCGGCGGGCCAGCTCCAGCGCCCGCGGGACCTCGCCGTAGGCGAAGATCAGGTTGTCGCTCCGGGCCGACGGCGTCTTCACCACGGACAGGAACCCCGACAGGCGCCCG
>DASWJF010000070.1:0-12199 GCA_036397275.1 Actinomycetota bacterium | reverse complement strand
TGATGTGGAGATTCGTGGTGCCAACGTGGACCGGGCTCGGGTCTCGCGTTACCCTCATCTGGGAGATGCCTCCTGTAGTCGGCGATGTTGCGTTTGGACAAGCCCATCATCGCTGCACAGGAGGCATTTCCGTTGGATTTGCCGGCGCGATCTTCCGCGCTACCAGTGGATTTCAGTAGCTAAGCCAATCGGCGACGAGCGAGCAGGAACCGGGTGACCGATGCACCAATCGCCCCGGCGACCACGCCGGCGAGGATCGCGGGCTGGAGCCCCGGATCACCGCCGTACCAGCGGATCCCGAACACGTGAGTGCAGACCGTGACGGCGTCCGGACCTGGCGTCGTGCTGCACCCTAGCGGCGCGATGAGGCCGTAGCCCAGGACGAACGCCCAGACGCCGACGAGGACCGGCCACAGGATCGCGGGCCGGTGCCGCCATGGCCCTACGATCAGCATCGCCAGCCCCGTGAGCAGGAAGGGCGCGCCGACGCTGAAGATCGCGACCAACCCGAATCCGATGAGGACGAACGCGCCCGCCCAGTACGTGAACGCGCCGCCGCGCGAACCCGAACGCTCCATCACATGAATCGTACGCCGCTATCGATCCTCGAGCGCTCGTGCCACGGCGGCGTTCACCTCCGCGTGGCGGGCGACGTTCAGGTCGCGGTCCGACGGCACCTCGACGATCCACACCCCGCCGGCATCGGACGCCTTCTCCACGGCGGGCCCGAGGTCGGCCGCGCGATCGACGAGTAGGTAGGGCGCGCCGGCCGCGTCCGCGACCTTCGCCACATCGAGTCCGTGCGGTGTGACGAACAGATCATCCAACTCCGGAAGCGACCGCTGCGGCAGGAACGAGAAGATGACGCCGCCGGCGTTGTTGGGGACGACGAACACGGTGTCGTGGCCGCGCTTCGCACTCCACAGGAGCGACCCCACGTCGTGCAAGAGCGTGAGGTCGCCGCACAGGGTGACCGTCGGCGAGCCCGCCGCGGCCACGCCGAGGACGGTCGAGACGAACCCGTCGATCCCGCTCGCGCCGCGGTTGCCGAGCACGCGCAGACCGCTCCGGGGGAGCATGAACAGGTCCAGGTCGCGCACCGGCATGCTGGACCCGACCACGAGCGTCGAGCCATCCGGGAGGCAAGCCGCCAGGTCCCGAGCCACCCGTCCCTCGAAGGGCTCGTCCCACGAGTCCAGCAGCTCGTCCACGGCCCGGCGCGCGCGGGCGTCGGCGTCGCGCCACTTCCAGAGCCACGGGGTCTCGTCGCGCACGGGAAGTCGCTCGCCGACCGCGGTTCCGAGCATCGCGGGGTCCGCCCGGATCGTCCTCGACGCGTGCCGGGCCGGGTCGGCGACCAGCCCGTCGGGGTCCACGATCACCAGCTCATTCGCGCCCGCCGCGAAGGCCAGACCCGCGCGCGAGGTCGGCGCGGCACCGAACTGGAGCACCACGTCGGGCACGTGCGAGGAGGTGAACCCTCGGTCCGCCAGCAGGAACTGTCCGGCCCCGAGGGCTCCCGGCGCGCGCACGCCCGACGTGGGCTCCGCGATCAGCGGCCACCCGGCCGAGCGGGCAAGGTCCAGGATGGGCCAGGCATCGAGCCGGAGCGATCCTGCCAGGATGACGCCCCGCTCCGTCCCTCCGATCTCCTCGACGAGCGAGGCGACCTCGTCCGGCCTGGGCTTCCGAAGGGGCGGTCGCCACGCGACCGAGGCAGGTCGAGGATCGGCCGCAGGGACCACCTCTTCTTCTTCCGAGGGCACCAGCGGCTCGCGGAACGGCAGGTTCAGATGCACGGGCCCGGGAGCGCCCTCCATGGCGTCGCGGATCGCCTCCGCAGCGAGAGACCGCCGGTGCGCGAGATCGGGTCGGTCGCCCGGCACCTCCGCGTCGACGAACCGCTTCACGTACCTGCCGAACAGATGGAGCTGGTCGATGGCCTGGTTCGCGCCGACGCCGCGGAACTCCGGGGGCCGGTCCGCCGTGAGCAGGATCAGGGGAACCCGGGACATCGATGCTTCCACCACCGCCGGGAAGAGGTTGGCGGCCGCGGTGCCGGACGTGCATGCCACCGCCACCGGCCTCCCCGTCGCCTTCGACAGCCCGAGAGCGAAGAACGCCGACGACCGCTCGTCGAGGTGGACGTGGACGTTCACGCGCGGGTGGCGCCACAGCGCCAGTGCGATCGGGGTGGATCGGGAGCCCGGCGAGACGCACGCGTGCTCCAGCCCGTGGCATGCGAGCTCGTCCACGAGCGCCTGCATGCATGCGAGCGCGACGTCGCCCTCGTTCATCCGTTCGTCTCCCGCCCGCCCGGCGCTTCGCGCCTCACCCCGCTGTGGCCCCCGCGACCCACAACCCCAGCGCGAGCAACGCCCCGAACGCCACCTGGAGGAGCGCCGTCCCCACGAGCACCCGGATCAACTCCGGACCATCGGCCTTCCCCGCGACCTCCATCGGTCGGATGGCGAGCGGCCACGCCGCCAGGGCGAACAGCGCCCACTGCGACATCCCGAACCGCTCGGCGGCGATGCCCGCGGCCACCCCGGCCACGACCGTTCCGAACGCCGCGACAATGAGCGACCGGTACAGCAGGCGGGTCCGCCGGTCCCCGATTCGAACTGCCAGCGTCCGTTTCCCCGCCGCCTCGTCGGTGGGGATGTCCCGAAGGTTGTTCGCCTCCAGGATCGCGACCGCCAGGAACCCCATGGCCGTCGCCGACCACCACGCCGCCGCGGGAACCCGCTCGGCCTGCACGTACGCGGTGCCGGCCGTGGCCATCAGCCCGAAGAACAGGAACACCGCGACCTCGCCCAGGCCGAGCGACGCGTACGGCCGCGGCCCGCCCGAGTACAGCCACAGCGCCACCATCGCCGCCGCGCCGATCGCGATCAACCACGGGGTCGTGGCCACGGCGAGGGCCAGCCCTGCCAGCCCCGCGACGGCGATCGAAACGAGCGCCGCGATCAGCACCGCACGGGGGGAGGCCATCTCCGACGACGTCAGCCGGCGCGGGCCCAGCCGGCGCTCGGTGTCCACCCCTCGCACGCCGTCGTGGTAGTCGTTGGCGAAGTTCACCCCGACCTGGAGGCCCAACCCGACCAGGAGCGCGGCCGCCGTACGCCATACGGAGGCCCGTCCGGCCGCGGCCGTCCCCACCACGACCGGCGCGACGCTCGCGGCCAGGGTCCGCGGGCGCGCCCCGTGCACCCAGACGGCGAACCCGCTCACGGCCTCCTCGGGAACCTGGTGAAGTCCGGGGGGCGCTTCTCCAAGTAAGCGTCGCGCCCCTCCTGCGCCTCCTCGGACATGTAGAAAAGGAGCGTCGCGTCGCCGGCGAGCTGCTGGATGCCGGCCAGGCCGTCGGCGTCGGCGTTGAATCCCGCCTTGATCAGCCGAAGCGAGAGCGGGCTCATCTGGAGGATCCGCCGGCACACCGCGACGGTCTCATCCTCCAACCGCTCAAGCGGCACCACCCGGTTCACCAGCCCCCACTCGAGCGCCGTCTGCGCGTCGTACTGCTCGCACAGGAACCAGACCTCCTTGGCCCGCTTCACGCCGATGGTCCGGGCCAGCAAGCCGGTCCCGTAGCCGGCGTCGAACGAGCCCACCTTGGGCCCGGTCTGCCCGAACCTCGCATTGTCCGCGGCGATCGTGAGATCGCACACCAGGTGCAGCACGTGGCCGCCTCCGATGGCGTACCCGGCGACCATGGCGATCACCGGCTTCGGCAGCCGCCGGATCTGGACCTGGAGATCCAGGACGTTCAGGCGCCCCATCCCCTCCTCGTCCCGGTACCCGTCGTCTCCCCGGACGCGCTGGTCCCCCCCGGAGCAGAACGCCTCCGGCCCTTGGCCGGTCAGGACGATCACGCCGATCCCCGGGTCGTCCCGGGCCAAGTCGAAGGCGTGCGAGAGCTCGAACAGCGTGGTTGGCCGGAACGCGTTGCGTACCTCGGGCCGGTCGATCGTGATCTTGGCGATGCCCTCGGCGGTCTCGTACCGGATGTCTTGGTAGGTGGTTCCCGACGATTGCCACTCCATTCGACCGATCACTCCTAGAGCGTGTACTCGAACGGTTCAGGCTAGCCTATCTCACATGCCCCCAGGCGCGAGCGCCGGCCTTCGGACCGAGGACGTCGTGGCCGTCGCGCTCCCCCCGGGCCCAGAGTGGATCCGGATCGTGGCGGAGGTGTGGGACGCGGGGGCGGCGCTGTTCCCGGTGGACCACCGCCTCCCCCAACCGGAGGTCCGGGCCCTCCTCGACCGAGCCGCGCCCACCGTCGTCCACGACGCGGGGGCGGGATGGGCGCGGCTTCCGGCCGGCGTGCCGGCCGATCCCAAGGTCGCGCTGGTCGTCCACACCTCGGGCACCGGCGGGGCGCTGAAGCTCGCGCAGTTCGACCGGGCCGCCATCGACGCCGCCGTCGCCTCCTCCGCGCTGGCCCTGGAGGCGACCCCCCACGATCGCTGGTTGTGCTGCCTGCCCCTCGCCCACGTGGGCGGGCTCCTGGTGTTGCTCCGGGCGGTCCTCCTGGGCGCACCCGTCACCGTCCACGCGAGCTTCGAGCCGGTCGCGGTCGGGGCGGAACGAGACGCCGGGTTCGTCTCGATCGTGCCCGCCATGCTGCTTCGGCTGCTCGATGCGAACGCGGACCTCTCGCACCTCCGGGCCATCCTGGTGGGAGGGTCCGCCCTGTCCGCCGGACTCCGGGCGAGGGCCGAGGCCGCGGACGCCCGGGTCATCGAGACCTACGGCCTCACCGAGAGCTGCGGCGGCGTGGTCTACGACGGCCGCCCTCTCGCCGGCATCGAGGCTCGGATCGATCCGAGGGACCAGGGCATCCAGCTCCGCGGGCCCACCCTGATGCTGGGGTACCGGTTCGACGGGGAGGGCACCGCGGCGGCCTTCACCGAGGACGGCTGGCTTCGAACCTTCGACGCCGGCCTCCTCGATCCCGAAGGCAAGCTCCGGGTCCTGGGCCGCCTGGACGACCTGATCAAGACGGGCGGCGAACGGGTCTGGCCCGACGAGGTCGAGCACGCCCTCCGGACCCACGCCAAGGTGGCCGACGCGGCGGTGGCCGGCCGGCTCGACCCCGAGTGGGGGCAGCGGGTCGTCGCATACGTCGTCTCCGCGGACCCCGCGTCTCCTCCCACCCTCGAGGAGCTCCGGGACCACGTCTCGATCACGCTCCCCCGCCACAAGGCACCCCGGGAGCTCGTCCTCGTCCATGAGCTCCCCCGCACCGCCTCGGGCAAGGTCCGCCGTGCCGGCCTCGGCCTGGTGTGAAGGAATAGAGAGCGGTTATCCCTATGGGAGAATGGAGCGGAACGTGGTCGACGAACGAAACGTGATCGTCCTCGGATCGGGGCCGGCCGGCTACGCGGCGGCCCTGTACGCCGCCCGCGCGGACCTGGAGCCCCTCGTCCTGAAGGGCCTCGACGCTGGCGGCCAGCTCATGCTCACCACCGAGGTCGAGAACTATCCCGGGTTCCCCGGTGCCATCCTCGGACCGGAGCTCATGGACGCCATGGAGAAGCAGGCCGCCCGGTTCGGCGCGGAGATGCTGCACCAGACGGCGACGCGGGTGGACCTGTCCGTGCGGCCGTTCGGGGTGTGGGCGGGCGACCAGGAGTGGCGGGCGAAGACGCTGATCATCGCCACCGGGGCCACGGCCAAGTGGCTCGGCGTCCCCGGCGAGGACAAGCTTCGTGGCCGCGGCGTGTCGGCCTGCGCGACGTGCGACGGGTTCTTCTTCCGCGACAAGGAGCTGGTCGTGGTGGGCGGGGGCGATACCGCCATGGAGGAGGCCACGTTCCTCACGAAGTTCGCCTCCCGCGTCACGATCGTCCATCGGCGCGACGAGTTCCGGGCGTCAAAGATCATGCAGGAGCGGGCGCTCGCGAACCCCAAGATCTCCGTGACCTGGGACACCGTGGTCGAGGAGATCCTGGGCGACGGCGCGGTGGGCGCCGTCCGCCTTCGAAACGTGAAGACGGGCGAGACGACCGAGTTCCGCACGGACGGTGTGTTCGTGGCCATCGGCCACACCCCGAACACGTCGCTGGTGGAGGGGCAGCTCGAGCTCACCGACGGCGGCTACATCCCGGTCGAGGAGCCGACCACGAAGACCAGCGTGCCCGGTGTGTTCGCCGCCGGCGATGTCACCGACCGGGTCTACCGTCAGGCGGTGACCGCGGCGGGGCAGGGGTGCAAGGCGGCGATGGACGCCGAGCGCCTCCTGGAGGTGGAAGGACACTAGGCCTCCACCGAGGAGGGAATCCCTGGCTTCGGTCCGAGCGTTGCAACGAACGGGCCATCCCCGGGGCCCAGGGCGATCTGGACCCGAGGATGTCCGGATCGGAGGAGGAAGGACGTGGCTTTCGATGGGTGACGTGACGGACCAGGACTTCGACGAACGCGTGCTGAGGTCGGACACGCCGGTGCTGGTGGACTTCTGGGCGGAGTGGTGCGTGCCCTGCCACATGGTCTCCCCCGTGGTCGAGGAGATCGGGCGGGAGAAGGGCGAGGCCCTGATCGTGGTCAAGCTCAACATCGACGAGAACCCCGAGATGACCCGCCGGTACGGCGTGATGAGCATCCCCACGCTCATGCTGTTCAAGGACGGCCTGGAGAAGGCCCGGCTGGTCGGGGCCCGCGGCAAGGAGGCCCTGCTCCGCGAGATCGAGCCCCACCTCGCGGCGTAGGAGGCCCTGCGTGGGCCGTCGGCCGCTCCCGGTTCCGCAGGGTCGCCGCGCCCAACCGTAGACTCCCCCCCGTGAACATCATCCACCGAGGGGACTCGGGCGAGGCCATCCGGGACATCCAGCACCGCCTCTTGGATCTCGGCCTCCCCGTCCACCCGGACGAGCTCGAGGGGCGGTTCGGGCCATCCACGGAGGCCGCGGTCCGGGCATTCCAGCAGCGCCGGGGGCTCCCCTCCGACGGGATGGTCGGCGCCGACACGTGGGGCCAGCTCGTGGAGGCGGGCTACCGGCCCGGCGACCGCGTCCTGTACCTTCGGTCCCCGGCGTTTCGAGGAGACGACGTCCGCGAGCTCCAACGGCGCCTGAACGCCCTGGGCTTCGACGCGGGTCGGGAGGACGGCATCTTCGGTGCGAGGACCGAGGGGGCCATCGTCGAGTTCCAGCGCAACGTGGGCGAGAACGCCGACGGGATCGTCGGTCCCGGAACCACCCAGGCCATCGACCGGTTCCGCCCGGCGGTCGAAGGGCCGAGCCGGGCCGTGGTCCGGGAGGAGGAGGACGTCCGCCGGATCGAGAAGGAGCAGACCCTGGCCGGATCCCGGGTGGCCATCGATCCGGGGCACGGCCCCGGCGACCCGGGCAACGTCGGCCCCGGTGGCCTCGCCGAGACCGAGGCCGCGATGCTGCTGGCGAAGGACCTTGCCGAGGAGCTCCGCGCCCGCGGCGCCATCCCCACCATCCTTCGCCGCGACGACGACGATCCCACGCCAAGCGAGCGGGCCCTGCTGGCGAACGAGCTCGGTGCGGCCGTGTGCATCTCCGTCCACATGAACGGCGGCGAACGGACCGCCGAGGGCGCCACATGCTTCTATTACGGCACCGAGGAGACCCACTCACCAGCGGGGCAGCGCCTCGCGGAGGTCATCCAGGAGGAGCTCACCTCGCGCATGGGGCTGATGGACGGACGGACCCATCGCCTGGCTGTGGCCATCCTGCGCGAGACCCGGATGCCCGCGGTCCAGGTGGAGCCGTGCTTCATCACCAGCCCGAACGAGGAGCGGCTGGTGGCCGACCCTGTCGCTCGGCGCCGCGTGGCGGCCGCGATCGCCGCCGGCGTCGAGCGGTTCTTCGGCGTCGTGGAATCGAGGGCCGGGCGCCGGGCCGCGAGCGGCTAGAGGTCCGCGAAGCTCCAGCCCAGCGGACGGGACCGGCTCAGGCGCGGGCGTGCCGCAACCGGGCCAGGGCCACCATCACCAGCCCCAGGACCAGCCCCAACAGCGTGGCCTTCGCGGCTCTCGCCACCTCTTTGGAGGAAGGTGCGTTCGTGGAAGGATTGTAGGTCCGCGACGAACGGCAGCGCGAAGGGGGAGGCGCCGATGCGGTTCTGCCTGATGCTCGAGGGACAGGAGGGTGTCACCTGGGAGCAGTGGCTGGCCCTGGCCGAGGCCTGTGAGCGGCTCGGCTTCGAGGGCCTGTTCACATCCGATCACTACTTCTCGGTCCATGGCGCGGCGGGACGCGGATCGGCCGACGCCTGGACGGTGCTGGCCGGCGTGGCTGCCCGCACGACGCGCCTCCGGCTCGGCACGCTGGTCTCGCCCGTGACCTTCCGCCTCCCCGTGGTCCTGGCCAAGGTCGCCACCACCGTCGATCGCATATCCGGCGGTCGCGTGGAGATCGGGATGGGCGCCGGGTGGTGGGAGGAGGAGCACCGGAGCCACGGGTTCCCCTTCCCTCCCGTGGACGAGCGGATGGAGATGCTGGAGGAACAGCTCGAGATCGTGCACGGCTTGCTCTCGGACGAGGCGTTCTCGTTCAAGGGGCGCCACTATTCGCTGGACGACTGTCGCTTTTTGCCGAAGGGGATCCAGCTCCCCCACCCGCCGATCATCGTGGGCGGGAAGGGAAGACCGAGGATCGCTCGGCTCGCGGCGAGGTGGGCCGACGAGTTCAACACCTTCGGGGGGACGCCGGGGGAGGTCCGTGAACGGTTCGAGCGCGTTCGCGAGGCGGTGGATGCCGCGCGCCGAGATCAGGCCACCGTCACGACGTCGCTCATGACATGGATCTACGTCGGGAAGGACGAGCGGTCCGTCCGGGAGCGCGTTGAGCGGGGACGACAGCTCGATCCCAGGGCGGGATCCTTCGACGAGTTCCTCGCCGACGTGGAGCGGGACTGCATCGTCGGAACGCCGGACCGCGCCGCCGAACGCCTGTCCGAGTACGCGGCCGCCGGCGTGCAGCGTGTGTTCTTGAACCACGAGCTGTTCGACGATCTCGAGACCCTCGAGCTCTTGGCCCGCCACGTCTTCCCCAACGTGACGGGCTGACGCCCCGATCCCTCGCTCCACCTCTTCGACCTGGGGCGTTGCTACCATGGGCGCCCCATGGCCGAGCTGAACGTCGACCCCTACGCCGACCTGTACGCCCGACGCACGTCGGGGATGTCGGCATCCGAGGTCCGGGCGCTGTTCGCGGTGGCGTCCCGTCCCGAGGTCGTCTCGCTGGCCGGCGGCATGCCGTACGTCCAGGGCATCCCGCAGGAGGACGTGTTCGACGTCGTGGCCCACGTCGTGTCCGAGCAGGCCTCCACCGCGCTCCAGTACGGCGGAGGACAGGGGATGCCCGCCCTCCGGGAGCGCCTGGCCATGCTGATGCGCGAGGAGGGGACGGAGGCCGATCCCGAGGACATGGTCGTCACCACGGGGGCGCAGCAGGCCCTCGACCTCGTTGGGAAGGTGTTGATCGACCCCGGGGACGAGATCGTCGTGGAGGCTCCCTCGTACGTGGGCGCGCTCTCGGCGTTCAGCGCGTACGAGCCCCGCTTCATCCAGATCGAGCTCGACGACAACGGCATGGTCGTCGAACGATTGGAGGACGCGCTGGTCAAGGGGGCTCGACCGAAGTTCGTGTACACGGTCCCCAACTTCCACAACCCCGCCGGCGTCACCATGTCCACTGCCCGGCGGGAGCAGCTCGTTGCTCTCTGCCGCGAGGCCCACATCCCCATCGTCGAGGACAACCCGTACGGCCTGCTCCGGTTCGAAGGCCGGTCCGAGCCCACCCTGCGCTCGATGGATCCCCAAAACGTGATCTATCTGGGGACGGTGTCGAAGGTGTTCTCGCCGGGGCTCCGGGTGGGATGGGCCCTGGCCGAACCCGGGGTCCTCCAGCGGTTGATCCTGGCCAAGGAGGCGGCCGATCTCTGCGGAAGCTCGTTCACGATGCTGGTCACCGAGCGCTACCTGTCGGGCGGCCGGTGGCGGAAGAACCTCCAGGGCCTGGTCGACGTGTACCGAAGCCGTCGAGACGCGATGCTCGCTGCGCTCGACGAGCACTTCCCCGACGACGCCACGTGGACGCTCCCGGCAGGCGGGTTCTTCGTGTGGGTCACCCTCCCCGGATACTTCGACACGCAGGCCATGTTGGCGGCCGCGGTGGAGCGACGGGTGGCCTACGTGCCGGGGACGGCCTTCCATCCGGACGGCCGGGGCCGGGACAAGATGCGCCTCGCCTTCTGCTACCCCACCGAGGACGACATCGTGGAGGGGGTGCGGCGGCTCGGTGCGCTCCTCACCGACGAGGAGGAGCTGTACCGGTCCCTGTCCGGATGAGCGATCGGATCGCCGTCCTGGCCGGCGGGCGCTCTCCGGAGCGGGAGGTCTCGCTCCGATCCGGCCACCGGGTCATGACGGCCCTGGTGTCCAAGGGATACGACGCCTTCGTCCTCGACCCGGCCGAGGAGCCGCTCGTCGAACTCCTTTCCACTGCACGGGTCTCCGCGTGCTACGTCGCGCTGCACGGCAAGGAGGGAGAGGACGGTACCGTCCAGCGGCTCATCGAGCTCCTGGGGATCCCCTACACCGGCACCCGGCCGCTTGCCTGCCACGTCACGTTCGACAAGGTCCTGGCGAAGGAGGCGCTCGCGGGCGCGGGCGTGTCGACGCCGCCCTGGGTGACCGTGGAGGCGTCCGCGCTCCGCGACCTGTCGGCCGGACCGATCCTGCACCACGTGGCGGAGCGCGTCGGCCTCCCCGCCGTGGTCAAGCCGTCGCGAGCGGGATCCGCGATGGGCCTGTCGTTCGCCGAGCGGGAGAGCGACCTGCCCAGCGCGGTCATGAGCGCGCTCTCGTTCGCGGACGCCGTCGTGGTCGAGCGGAAGATCGAGGGTGCCGAGGTCGCCGCGGCCATGGTGGGGTCGCCCGACGAACCGCTCCCACTGGTTGAGATCGTCCCCAAGTCCGGGGTGTTCGACTACGCCGCTCGGTACACGGCCGGCGCCACCGAGTACTACGCGCCGGCCCGCGTGTCCCCAGAGGTGGCGGCGGCCTGCCATCGTGAGGCGGCCCTAGCCTTCCGGACGCTCGGCCTTCGGGACGTGAGCCGGGCGGACATCATGATCGACTCCGGGGGCACGCCGTGGGTCGTCGACGTGAACGTCTCCCCCGGCATGACCGACACCAGCCTCCTGCCCATGTCGGCTCAGGCCGCCGGGATCCCCTTCCCCGACCTTTGCGAACGCATCCTCCAGCTCGCCCTGGCCCGGGCCTGACCGGCTCGGTCCGGGGTGACAGCGGGCTCACTCGGGGGCGAGGCCCGGGCCGGAGCCGATGATCTCCGAGACGATCCGTTCCAGGTCGTCCGCCGAGCCGAACTCGATCACGATCCGGCCCCGCTTCTTCGTCATCTGGATCTTTACCCGGGTCGCGAGCTGTTCGGACAGGATCTCCTCCACCTCCACGAGTGAGGTCTGCTCCGGCACGGACTCGAGCCGGGGCGGCCTGGCCTCGGCGGCCGGTTGGTCCACGTACCGACGGACGACTTCCTCGACCTCGCGGACCGACAGATCCTCGGCGGCCGCCCGTAGGGCCAGGCCCCGCTGAGCCTCGCCGTCGCCCAGGGTCAGGAGTGCTCGCCCGTGGCCGGCCTGGATCCTTCGCTCCGCCAGCAGTTGTTGGACCTCCGAGGGCAGGCCGAGCAGCCGGATCGTGTTGGCCACGTGTGACCGGGAAACGCCCAGTCGCTCCGCCAGGGTCTCCTGCTTCAGCCCCAGCTCCTCGAGGAGCTCCCGGAACGCCTCGGCCAGCTCGATGGGGTTCAGGTCCTCCCGGTGGATGTTCTCGATCAGGGCCTCGCGAAGCGATTCCGAGTCGTCGCTCTCCCGCACCACCGCGGGGACGGTGGCCAGACCAGCGATCCTCGCGGCGCGCAGACGGCGCTCCCCCGCGATCAGCTCGAACTCGCCGCCCACCCTTCGAACCACGATGGGCTGGATGACGCCCACCTCCCGGATCGACACGGCCAGGGCCTCGAGCGACTCGTCCTCGAACATCGTCCGGGGCTGTCGCGGGTTGGGGGCGACGGCGCCCACCGGGATCTCCAGCAGGCCGGCCCCCTCCTCCACCGCCCCCGGGATCAGCGCGGACAGCCCGCGCCCCAGCCCACCACGCTTCATCACTGCCCTCCTCTGCGGAACAGGCTCCAAC
>DASWJF010000069.1:0-2161 GCA_036397275.1 Actinomycetota bacterium | reverse complement strand
CAGGACGTGCGATGCGAGCGTGCGAAGATCCGACGGCGGCACCGGCGCGTCGGTGGTGACGAACGCGAGCATGGTGGCCAGGTGGAGATCGGGGGCGATCATCCCCACGCCCTTCGCGCAGCCGCCCACCCGGTACGGGCCTCGCTCCGCCCGGGCCTGCTTGGGCTTGGTGTCGGTGGTCAGGATGGCCTCGGCGAAGGCCTCGCCCCCCTCCTCGGAGAGCGACCCCACCAGGTCCGGCAACGCGGCGAGCAGCTGGTCGAGGTGGAGCGGCTCGCCGATCACGCCGGTGGAGCAGGCCAACACCGCGCCCGCGTCCAGCCCGAGCAGCTCCGCCGCGGCGCCCGTGGACCGCTCCGCGTCGAGGTCCCCCTCCAGGCCCGTTCCGGCGTTGGCCTGGCCGCTGTTCACCAGCACCGCCCGGGCGACGCCGTGGGAGACGCGCTGCCTGGACAGCTTCACCGGGGCCGCGGCGAACGCGTTCGTGGTGAACAGGCCGGCCGCCGAGCGGGCCTCGTCGGCGAGCAGCAGCGCAAGGTCGGGCCGGCCCGAGGGCTTCATGCCGGCGGTCACTCCGCCCGCCCGGAACCCCCGCGGGAACGTCACGCTCACGGGTACACCGCCGTGGTCGGGAGCCCGGCCGTCTCGTCGAACCCGGCCATCAGGTTGAGGTTCTGGACGGCCTGGCCCGCGGCCCCCTTCATCAGGTTGTCCAGGGCCCCGGCCACCACAATCGTGCCGGTCCGGGGGTCGGCCATCGCCTGGAGCTCCAGGATGTTCGACCCCCGGGTCCGCTTCGTGTCCACCATGCCGCCGGGCGGGAGGACCCGGACGAACGGGGATCGCTCGTACGCCGCGGCCAGGCACTCGGTGAGCGACTCGGTGGTCGCGCCGCCCCCGAGCGGCGCATAGCAGGTCACCAGCACGCCCCGCACCGACGGTACGAGGTGGGGGACGAACGACACGCGAAAGGCGGCGCCCGTGGCCAACTCCAGAGCGCGCTCCATCTCCGGGGTGTGCTGATGCCTGGGGAACCGGTAGGGGCGCACGCTCTCCTCGGTGGCCGCATAGCTCGTGGCCTCGGTGAGCGCCTTCCCCGCGCCGGACAGGCCGGTCTTCCCGTCCACCAGGATTGGGCCCGGACCGATCAGGCCGGCCGAGAAGAGGGGAGCGAGGCCGAGGGCCACCGGCGTGGGGTAGCAGCCGGGGTTGGCGACCAGCGTCGCGCCGGCGATCTCGTTCGGGAACAGCTCCGGTAGGCCGTACACCGACTTGTCCAGCCAGGCCGGGGCGGGATGCTCGAACCCGTACCACTCGGGATAGGCCGCGGCCAGGAGCCGGAAGTCGCCGGCCAAGTCCACCACGCGGAGCCCCGCGTCAAGGAGCGGGGGCGCCAGCTCCGCGCTGGCTCCGTGGGGAAGGGCCAGGAAGGCGAACGCCGCCCGCTTCACCACCGCAGCCCGGTCGAGCGGCTCGAGCCTAGCTGCGGCGAGGGGCGAGGCTCCGAGGTGGGGATGCACGTCGCCCAGGGACCGGCCCGCCGAGTCCTTCGCCCCCAGGTACACGAGGTCCACCCCGGGATGGGCGAGGAGCAGGCGAACCAGCTCGCCCCCCGTGTACCCGGAGGCGCCGAGCACCGCGACCCTGAGCCTGGTCGATTCGGTCATGGACTGCATATTCATGCACATGATGCATGAAATCGTCAACCGCCCTGGCCCTGGCTGTGCGCCTTGGCGCCGGCCGTCACTCCTCCGGGCGAACCGCAGCTCGCGTAGTGCGGACTCGGCGCGTTCGATGGCTCCGGCCAGCCACGCCCCATCCTTGGGACCTCGCCAGAATGGCCCAGGACGGCCGTTCCGGCCCAGGCAAAGGGGGAAGGGCCCGGGACCCCCAGATATCGTGTCTGAGCGGCTCTGAGGGGCCCCTGAGCCCAAGATGTAGGGCGGTCAACCCTCCGCAGTCACTTCACCGAGATGAGTGCCATCACGGTCCCGGTCTTGTCCACCAGCGCTGCCGTGATGTTCGTGTAGCAGCGTGTGTGCAGCGGTGGGTGAACGACCCACGCCTTCGATGCGGTCCACACCCGACCGGACTTCCACCGGTCCCAACCGTTCTCGCACACGATCGCCCACCGGAACGAGACCCCCTGACCGGGCTTGGC
>DASWJF010000068.1:0-13053 GCA_036397275.1 Actinomycetota bacterium | reverse complement strand
CTTCCCGAAGGGGGTGTCCACGTCCACGGTCTCGCTTGCCTCGAGGAGCGAGTAGAAGCCCGACCCTCCGAAGACCCCGATCTCGGCCGTGCTCAGGCGCTCTTCTCCTTGGCGCTGCCGGTGCCGGCGGGGCTCCCGGTGCCGGCCTTCTCGCCGGACGGCTTCGGCTCGCCCTTCGGCTCCGAGGACGTCGTCGAATCGCCCTTCGGTTCCGAGGTCGGCTTCGACTCGCCCTTCGGTTCCGAGGGCGTCTTCGTCTTCGGCTTGGCGCGGTTGTCCGTCGCGTAGAACCCCGACCCTTTGAACACGATCCCGGCGGGATGGAACACCTTGCGAAGCGGCCCGCCGCAGACGCCGCACGTCGAAAGGGACGGCTCGGAAAGCCGCTGGAACACCTCGACGTGCTGTCCGCACTTCGTGCAGGCGTACTCGTAGGTTGGCATGACGGATCGATTCTAGCGGAGCTCCGTGTACGCCCTGGTAGCAGGGACCCTGCGGAACGCCACCGCGCGATTAGACACATCGGGCGACTAGTAGCGGCAGGCGGCTTCGGAGTACACTCCTGTGCCCACTCCGAGACCGGGGAGCTCGCATGAAGGTCAGGAAGGCCGTCATCCCCGCAGCTGGCCTCGGGACCCGCTTCCTCCCGGCGACCAAGGCCCAGCCCAAGGAGATGCTTCCGATCGTCGACAAGCCTGCCATCCAGTACGTGGTCGAGGAGGCCGTCCGGGCGGGCGTATCCGACATCCTCATCATCACCGGACGCGGCAAGCGTTCCATCGAGGACCACTTCGACCGGTCCTTCGAGCTCGAGCACTTCCTGGAGACGAAGGGGAAGTTCGACGAGCTGAAGGAGGTCCGCGAGATCTCCGAGATGGCCATGATCCATTACATCCGCCAGCGCGACCCGCTGGGCCTCGGCCATGCCGTCCTAGTGGCGGAGGACCACGTCGCCGGCGAGCCGTTCGCCGTGCTCCTCGGCGACGACATCATCTCCGAGCGGACCCCGCTCCTCCAGGAGATGCTGAAGGTCCACGAGCGCTACGGCCGGAGCGTCATCGCCGTCCAGGAGGTGCCCCGAAGCGAGATCGGCCTGTACGGCGCGATCCAGCCGGAGTTCGTCGAGGAGCGACTGGCCCGCATCGTGTCGATCGTGGAGAAGCCGGCCCCGGACGAGGCGCCATCGAACCTGGCCGCCATCGGCCGGTACATCCTCACGCCGGAGATCTTCGACTCCCTCCGCTCGATCGCGCCGGGCAAGGGCGGTGAGGTCCAGCTCACCGATGCCATCAACCTCCTGGCCCAAGAGCAGGCCGTCTACGCCTACGTCTTCGAGGACGGCCGGTTCGACGTGGGGAACAAGCTGGACTATCTCAAGGCCACCGTCGAGCTCGCCGTGGACCGGGAGGACGTCGGCGAGGGGCTTCGCGAGTACCTCGCCGACCTCGTGCAACGCAAGAAGATCCTGTAGCCCGGTCCCCGTTCGGCCCGGTGGGTAGACTGCCCGAGATGGCCACGCGGGCGCGGCACGTCCACGATCACGACAGCGGCGAGGGCTTGCTCCCGGTCGAGGAAGCCAGGGCCAAGGTCCTCTCTCAGATCGAGCCGCTCGCGACGCTCCAGCTCCCCCTCCAGGAGGCCCACGGGTGCGTGCTGGCCGAGGATGCCGTGGCCGCCGCCGACGTCCCGGCCTTCCCGTCGTCCGCGATGGACGGGTTTGCGGTGCGGTCGGGCGACGTGGCCGGCGCGACGCCGGACTCGCCGGTCGAGCTCCGGTTCGTGGGGCGGGCCAACATCGGGCAGCGCCCCGAGGTCACGGCGGGCGGCGGCGAGGCCGTGCGGATCGCCACCGGCGCGCCCGTCCCGGCCGGCGCCGACACCATCGTCCCCATCGAGAACTGCGAGACGGCCGGCGACGTGGTGTGGATCCTGGTCCCCTCGCCCGAGGGGAAGCACGTCCGTCCAACCGGCGAGGACGTGAGGTCCGGCGACGTGCTGGTGCCCAGGGGCCGCCGGCTCGGCGCACCCGAGCTCGGGCTGCTGGCCACCGCGGGCTTCTCTCACCCGTTGGTGCATCCCCGCCCTCGGTTCGTGGTGCTCTCCACCGGCGACGAGCTGATCCCTCCGTCGCAGCGGGCGGGGTACGGGCAGGTCCGGGACTCGAATGGCTACCTGCTGTTCGGCGCGCTCCGGGAGGCCGGCGCCACGCCCGTCCTCGCCGGCATCGTCCGTGACGACGTCGAGGGATTCCGGGAGAAGGTGCTGAACCACCTGGTCCAGGCCGACGCGTTCGTGTCCTCGGGCGGGGTCTCGGTGGGGGACCGGGACGTGGTGAAGGCGGCGTTCTTCCGCCGGGGCGACGTGGAGTTCTTCCGGGTGGCCATGCAGCCCGGCATGCCGCAGGGCTTCGGTCACGTCGAGGGTAAGCCGTACTTCGGGCTTCCCGGGAACCCCGTCAGCGTGTTCGTTTCGTTCGAGGTGTTCATCCGGCCCGCCGTGATGAAGATGATGGGCCGCACGAACCTGTACCGCCCCGAGGTCACGGCGCGGCTCGCGGCCGATGTCTCAGGGCCGAAGGGCAAGACCCAGTTCGCTCGGGTCCTGGTCCGGCGAGAAGACGGCGGCTACGTCGCCACGCCAACCGGCGGGCGTGGCTCGAACCTCATCGGCACCGTGGCCAGGGCCAACGGCCTGGCCATCGTGCCCACCGGGGTGGAGACGGCGCCGGTTGGGAGCGAGGTCACCGTGATGCTGTTCCGCGCGATGGAGGACTGATGGCCGGCGGCGACGCGGCGCGGATCGTGGAGGTCGGCGCGAAGGAGGTCACCGACCGCGAGGCCACGGCCGAGTGCGTCGTGACGATGACGACGGAGGCCTGCGCGCGGCTCGTTGCGGGCACGCCGAAGGGGAACCCCATCGAGGCGGCCCGGGTGGCCGGCATCATGGGCGTGAAGCGGACGCCCGACCTCCTGCCGTTCTGCCACCCCATCGCGGTGACCGGCGCCGAGGTGCTGGTGGAGCCGGACGGGGCCACCGGCCGCATCCGGGTGCAGACCACCGTCCACGCGAAGGACCGGACCGGGGTGGAGATGGAGGCTCTCACTGGCGCGGCCATCGCCGCGCTCAGCCTGTACGACACCGCCAAGGCCTTCGATCGAGCCGCCCGCATCGACGGCCTGCGCCTGCTTGAGAAGCGGGGCGGCAAGAGCGGCCCCTACCGCGCCCCCTGACCCTCAACCGCGCCCTGTCCATCTGAATTACAACGATGTGATTGAGCACCCCACATGTGGGTGCTAGCGTTGCATTCCAGCCCACATGTTGTGGCGGACCGGGGAAACCGCAGACAGGAGGCCGGGCGTGTGAGTTGGCTGATCGTGGTGGCGCTGGGCATCATATGGGCCGCCTTCCTTCTGCCTTCGAGCGGGCGGATGCGCTCGCTCCGGGGGGGCGTGGAGGACTTCGAGCGAAAGATGGGGCGCTTGGCGGAGACGGGGACACAGGGACCAGGGCGCTGGATCATCACCCCCCGCAAGGGGACGGCGTTCATCGGTCCCACCGCCCGTGCCGAGGCCAGAGCCCGGGACCGAAGGCGCCAGGTATTCGAGATCCTCCTCGAGAGCATCGGGATCACCTTCCTGATGGGCCTGGTGCCGCCGCTCCGCCCCGTCTGGTCCGCGACGGTCCTGCTGCTCGTCCTGCTCGGGGCGTACGTATGGTTGCTGCTCGCGCTGAAGCAGCAGAGCGGCTCGGATCGGGCGCGTCAGATGGCCCGACAGGCGAACCCCCCGGATCGGCCCCGCCCGGTCCGGGAGCGATACGTGTCCGAAGGACGCGTGGCCCGACCCGCCTTCAACGGCCTCGGCGTGCTGGGCGAGGATGACCTGTCGAACATCGTGGTCCGGCCGGCCGGCGAGGTCGGCGTGGCCGGCGTCTAGCCGGACGACCGCCGTGAACCTCGACGAGATCTCGGACGGCTTGCGTCGTCGGTTCGACGAAACGATGGAGGCGCGGGAACGGGCCCTCCCCGCCGCGCGCCGCGCCATCCGCGCATGCGCGAACGCCATCCGGGCCCTCCATCGCGAGGAGTGGGACGAGGCCCACCGCCTGATGGATCAGGCCAAGGCGGCGATCGAAGATGGACTAGGGGCGGTGCGTGACCACCCGGACATCCGGTTCGCGGGCTACCTCCAGGACGCGCAGAAGGAGTACGCGGAGGCCCGCATCACCGAGGCCGTGGTGACCGGGGCCGGACCACTACCGACCCCGGAGGAGCTGCGGGTGGAGGACGCCCCGTACCTGAACGGCATGGCCGAGGCCATCGGGGAGGCCCGCCGGCACATCCTGGACCTGCTCCGCCACGGGCACGTGGATCGAGGAGAGGCCATCCTGTCGGCGATGGACGACATGTACTACGTGCTGGTGTCGATGGACTATCCCGATGCCATCACGATGAACCTCCGGCGAACGACAGACGTGGCCCGGAGCCTGATCGAGAAGACCCGGGGCGACCTGTCCATCGCCATCGTGCAGCGCCAGCTCCGAGACGCGCTCGACCGCCACGCCAAGGACATCCTTGGCCAATAGCGGGGTTGGGCTTTGCTAGGCTGGCCAGGCACGGGGGTGTAGCTCAGTCCGGTAGAGCACTGCCTTCGCACGGCAGGGGTCGGCGGTTCAAATCCGCTCACCTCCACAAGAAAGGGCAGCTGATGCCGCGGGCCCCACACGGTCCCGGCGCAGCTACGGCCATCCCCTGTGGTGGGCCCGGAAGGCGTTTGCCTCAGTGACCGTGGAGGGGCCGAGGGTCCGGTTCTTCCCAGGGAGGTGCTTCCGGATCTCCTCCAGCTCCCGTCGGGTGAACTCGCACTTCGCCGTGATGGGGTCCACGCCGTAGAGCCTGGCGCCGTTCAGCCCCAGGATCTTGGCCTTGATCTCCTTCGTGAGCTTCGGGTAGCCGTACCGCTCCTGGAACTCCTCGCTGATGTGGAAGGAGCGGAGCGCCTGGATCTGGTCCTGCGGCGAGCCGTAGAACAGGCAGTCGGTTCCCCACAGGACGTTGTCCTCACCGACGTACTTGAGCAGCTTGCCAAGGACGTGGGCCGCCTGCGTCGGCGAGCGCATCGCGTACCACCAGGTCGAGCCGAGCTCGGCGTACACGTTCCCGTTGGGGCCGATGCCGGCCTTCTTCATCGACGCGATCAGCCGGTTGATCCCGATGTGCGTGGTGGCCCTCGAGTACGGCACCTCCGGGACGCGGGCCTCGAAGCCCGAGTGGTAGATGACGAACCTGGCATCCGGATGCTTCCTCGCCGCGGGGCCGACGTCCATGGGACTGCCGAACCGGCTTCCCCCCGAGAACCCCTTGTGGTTGCAGATCGTCGGGACCCCGAGCTCCACGCACTTCTGGATGAAGGCCTCGCCCACCTGCGGGATGCCGGGCTCGTGGTCGTCCAGCCACCAAGCGCGGTTCCCCCCCTCGTACAGGTCGGGGAAGTGCGTGAAGGTCTTTCACGCCGCGATGGGATACTTGCGGACGACGTCCTCCATGCCCTCGAGGTTCGCCCTGAGCGGGCCGACGTTGGGCAGGGCCTGCGCGTGGAGCAGGACGCGCTCGTCGCGGCACAGGGCCTCGGCCACCCTCAGGGTCTCGCCCATGATGTCGTGCGACATGGGACTGCCCTCCGGGTAGATGGGCAGGGCCGAGAGCACGAGCATGGTGGTGTCGCTTCGCAGGAACATGAGCTCCAGGAAGTGGTCGATCGAGTAGCAGACCCTCGGGTCGTCCTCCCCGCAGTACTGCTGGGGGAACCGGGTCCAGAAGTCCTGGCCGTTCAGGACGGGGTTCAGGTCGTACTCGAGCAGGTGCCCCTGGATGTCGAAGACGAACTCGTCGCCGCCCACCGCCTCGTGGGCCGCGTCGGGCTCCATCGTCGCCTCCGGGGGGATCGAGTAGCCGCCGCCGGGCGTGGCCCTCGGCGACCCGCTCTCTTGCCGGACCGTCTCCCGGGTGCAGGCGTCGAGGACGAGGAGCGTCGTGGCCGCGCCGCAGGCCGAAAGGAGGAACTCCCGGCGGGTCACCCCCGTTCGGCGCGCGTTCTCGTCGCAGGCCTCCCCAGCGCGTCGGACAACCTCGGTCAGGAAGGGCGAGAGCGGCTCCGGGTCGTACTCGGCGTTCGAGCAGGGCCCGAACTTGATAGGGAGCCCCGGGTCCTCGTCCCTCCAGCGGATCCGCACCTGGCCCTCCTCCTCGAACGATCTCCACGATAGACGGCCTCGGGCAGTCCCTGGTGCCATCGTTGCGCGGGATGACCCAGGGACCCAATCTGCTGATCGCTCCGACCCGTATTCCTTTCGGCTCTGCGCAGCGATGCAAGGGCGGCGTGAGGGGAGGGGACCACGATGAAGCTCACGGTTCTCAAGAATGCTTGGGTGCTCGCGACGGCGGGCTCGTTGATCTTGGCCGCAGTGATCTCTACACCGAGCGCCGTAGCTCACCCACCCGACAACCCGTTCGACGACACGATCTTCGCGGCGATCCAGCCGGGGGGACCGCGGATCAAACTGGAGACCGTGGCCACGGGGCTGACCGCTCCGCTCAAAGGGGTCGTGGCACCCGGTCAGCCGAGCCGCCTGTACGTCGTGGACCAGCCCGGCGTGGTCTGGGCGATCGGCTTGGAGACCGGCGCGAAGAGCGTCTTCCTCGACGCGCGATCCAGGATCGTCCCGCTCGGCTTCCTCGGCCCGGGCACCTTCGACGAGCGCGGCCTCCTCGGCCTGGCTTTCCACCCGGACTACTCGACAAACGGCAGGCTCTACACCTACACCTCGGAGCCGGTCGCGGGGCCGCCGACCTTCCCCACGACGCTCCCTCCTGGAACTCCGCCGGACCACCAGAACGTCGTGGCCGAGTGGCGCGTCCCGGATCCCGCCGAGCCGGCGTCGGTGGTCGATCCCACGACCCGGCGCGAGCTGGTTCGGGTCGACTGGCCGGCGTTCAATCACGACGGCGGCGATCTCGCGTTCGGGCCGGACGGGATGCTCTACATCTCGATGGGCGACGGCGGCGAGGCCGACGACCAGGGCGTCGGGCACGTCGGACCGATCGGCAACGCCCAGGTCCTGACGAACCCACTCGGGAAGATCCATCGCATCGACGTGGACGGCTCCAACTCGGCGAACGGGCAGTACGGGATCCCCGCCGACAACCCCTTCGTGGGCACCGCCGGCGCCGTTCGTGAGATCTTCGCCTTCGGCTTCCGGAACCCGTACCGCTTCTCCTTCGACCCCGTCACGGGCGACCTGTTCGTGGGGGATGCCGGCCAGAACGACATCGAGGAGGTGGACCTCGTCGTCAAGGGCGGGAACCACGGCTGGGCGACGAAGGAGGGCACCCTGTTCTTCTTCAACAACGGCGCGGGGCCGGGCTTCGCCAGCACGGAAGACAACGGCCTCGTGCCCCCGGGCGTCATCGACCCGATCGCGCAATACGACACCCATCACGAGGGTCACGCCGTCGTGGGCGGCTTCGTCTACCGGGGGAGCAGGATCCCGCGGCTCGCCGGCCGCTACGTCTTCGGCGACTTCGCCCGGCTGTTCCGGTTCCCATCGGGCCCGAACGACAACGGGCGTCTGTTCGTGCTCCAGAAGGACCCGATGACGGGGCTCCGCAAGATCAACGAGCTCCACCTGCCCGGCCAGGGCGGGCTCGGGCTCCAGAACCAACAGGGCACGGAGGGCATCGGCCTCGCCGTGCTCGGCTTCGGGCGAGACGCCGCGGGCGAGCTGTACGTCCTCGGGAACATCAGCGGCACTCCGTTCGGGACCGATGGCGTCGTCCTGAGGCTCGCACCGATGAGCTAGGTTTCGTTCCCACGAAGGTTGTTGACATGCCGAGAGCCTCCTTCACGGTCATGGGGTGTTGGCTCCAGACCGGGAGGAGGCTCTCGTGGCACATCGTAAGGCGAAGCTGACCCCCATCGGCCGGCTTCTGCTGGTCGAGCGGGTGATGATGCAGGGGTGGGGGGCCGCCCACGCGGCGGATGCGGCTGGGGTGTCCAGGGCTACCTGCTACAAGTGGGTCCGGCGGTTCGAGAGGAGGGGCTCGCCGGGCTGGAGGACCGCTCGTCGGCACCGTGCCGCCGCCCCCACGGCCTCCCCCGCCCCAAGGTGAAGCGGATCCTCACCCCTCGCTGGCGCACCGGCAACGGCCCCCACCGCCTGGGACCGCTGCTCGGCCATCCCCGGTCCACGGTGTAACGCGTGCTCAGGCGCCACGGCTGCTCGAGGCTCGCCAACGCCGATCGATCGATCAGGATCCCGATCCGCTACGAGCGAGGGCGTCCCGGGGAGCTGCTGCACGTGGACGTGAAAAGCTCGGACGGATCCCTCCTGGGGGCGGGCACCGGGTGTTCGGACGGAGCACCGAGATGCGGCGCAGGCAGCAGGGCCGGGGCTACGACCACCTCCACGTGGCGGTGGACGATCACTCCCGGGTGGCCTTCGTCCAGGTCCATCCCGACGAGCGAGGCCCCACCGCGGCCCGGTTCGTCCTGGAAGCGGCGGCGTTCTTCGCCGAGCAGGGCGTGAAGATCGAGCGGGTCAGACCGACCGGCATTTGTCGTACATGCGCTCGACTTCCGCCAGGCCCTGGTAGCGATCGGGGCTCGCCACCGCCCCACCCGGACGTACCGTCCTCAGAGCAACGGGAAGGCGGAGCGGTTCATCCAGACCCTGAAACGAGAGTGGGCCTGCAAGCGCCCCTACCGCTCATCGCCGGGCGGCTGCCGGCCCCGCCCGGGTGGGTCCAGTTCTAGTCAAAGGTCAGCGGCACCGCCGCGACATGCGTTTTTGGAGTCACCTCCGGCCGGTTCCGGACACTCTCGCCCAGAGCGGGAACCCATCGGGGGATTTCATACGCCTGCGGTTTTCCGCTGGGGGCACCGTCAGTGGGGAATGGACGCAACGTCATGGAGTGAGCGACCGAGCGGCGTCCCCCATATTGCTGCCAGTGGGCGCCTCCTATAATGTTGCCAGAGGATGACCAGAGGATGAGGGGAGGTGACATGTTCGGAGCTCTCGGGATGCTCGCGGCGAAGCGCGGCGGCAACACTGACACCATCTTGTGGATCATCGCTGCCGTGCTTGTGATTGCCGGCATCGTGACTCTCCTCAGGGGAAGGGTCCTCGCCGGAATCGCCCTCATCGTCGTTGGACTCCTCGTTGGACCAGGTGGGGTGAGCATCTTCAACTAGCCCAGGAAGGCTGAAGAAGAACGCCCTTGACCAAGTTCAGCCAGCGGAGGGGAGGGAGCGGCATATGGACAACCCGGTTCTTTGGGTGGTTGTCGGCGTGGTGGGGGTTCTTCTCCTCCTGTTTCTGTTTCTTGGCGCCGGCCGCAGGTTCCCGCGGCCGTGGAGGGCTTCGCCGACGGTGGACCTTCCGCCGCTAGGTTGGCGTGACCCCGCCAGCGGGGTCCTCGACAGCGAGCCGCGCTGACGGAATGCGGGGCGGTCGCTGGTACCGACCGCCCCAGGAGGGCACCCTGCAACGGCGCGGGGCCGGGCTTCGCGAGCACAAACGACAACGGCCTCGTGCCTCCGGGCGTCATCGACCCGATCGCGCGATACGACACCCATCACGAAGGGCACGCCGTCGTGGGCGGCTTCGTCTATCGGGGGAGCAGGATCCCGCGGCTTGCCGGCCGCTACGTCTTCGGCGACTTCGCCCGGCTGTTCCGGTTCCCATCGGGCCCGAACGACAACGGGCGTCTGTTCGTGCTCCAGAAGGACCCGATGGCGGGGCTTCGGAAGATCAACGAGCTCCACCTGCCCGGCCAGGGCGGGCTCGGTCTCCAGAACCAGCAGGGCACGGAGGGCATCGGCCTCGCCGTGCTCGGCTTCGGGCGAGACGCGGCGGGCGAGCTGTACGTCCTCGGGAACATCAGCGGCACTCCGTTCGGGACCGACGGTGTCGTCCTGAGGCTCGCACCGATGAGCTAGTCGGCGACCGCCCCTGCCCGGCCTTCGGGTCGGGCCACGGTCACCGTGCCCGCATGTGGGCGCGGCTTGCGCATGGACCCCGCGACGGCCTCCGGCTAAGGCATCCCGATGCTCTGCGTGACGGCGACTCCGGCGTGGTCGGACGGCCACAGGCCCGAGAGGGTTCGGTCGGCCACCTCCTCGCCGATGATCTCCCCGCTCCCGGTCACCCCATCGACGAACGGGTCCTCGTTGTGCATCACGTAGTCGACGGTGTGGTCGAGCAGCGACAGGACGTTCAGCAGGTTCGCTGCCTGCCCCGCGGTGTGACCCGGGTCACCGGGCATGGTCTCGACCCAGGCGTCGACGAACCCCGCCGTGAGGAAGATCCCGTACGCGTCGGCCAGATCGCCCCGCAAGGTGTTCAGGTCACCGGCCAGGATCACGGGCAGGGGTGATTCGGACATCCACGCGACGAGCTCCCGGGCTTGGAGGTTGCGGATCACGGCGCTGAACGCCTCGAGGTGCGTGTTGACGAACCGGTAGGACTTGCCGCGGAACTTCACGTCCACGCTCGACCATCCGCGGGGCACCTCGATCGCCACCCCGCCGATCGCCAGGGGAAGCTTGGCCAGGAAGGTGTGCGACGTGGGATTCGACAGCTTCAATTCGGACGTCGGCAGGTCGGACCGGGCGAGGATCACGTCCCGGTCGGTGAAGCTCGCCAGGGTGGTGGCGCTGATGGGGAGGGCGCCTCCGAAGTTGACGTTCGTCGCCACCGGCTCGTACCGCGCGCCGCGCTCCTCGAGCTCGCCCAGCAGGGTGGCCAGGAAGTCGTACGTCGGCTGGAGCTGGGTGGGGTCCGACAGGGGACCCGTCTGCCACAGCGCGACCTCCTGGAGGCCGACCAGGGCCGGCGACTCCTCGGCGATCTCTCGCGCGATGACCTCGGCCCGCTCCGGGAAGTTGGTGCCCACCATCTGCGCGTACACCGCCGCCGCCGCGGCGACCAGGCCGGGCCCGGGCGGTGCCACGAAGAGCGGCCCGAGGTCCGCGCCGAGGTACAGGTTGTAGGTCATCACGGTGAACTGGCGCTCGGCCACCGAAGGTGCGCTCCCCCGCGCCGCCGACGGGAAACCCATCACGACCAGGAACACAACGAAGGCGGCGGCGATGCGCCAGCGGCGGCGAGGCCCGTTCCTGAGGGTCATCGGGGGGACCATGCGAACCTCCCTCTTTGCCGGAGCAAAGCCGACTCTGTCACGTTCGTTCGGTCCCTGACAAGCCCGAACGACTGCCTTGTCGGCGAAGGCGCACGCCCGATCGGGCTCGTCTGGTCTCTGTGATCGATGAAGGCTCCTGACCGGCGAGAGAGGGTGTCATCCGGCGGGGTATCGACCCGGGCTCAGGCCACCGTCACCGTTCCGCGCATCCCGTAGGCGTAGTGTCCGGGCAGGTGGCACCCGTAGATCAGCGTGCCTGACTCGGTGAATGTGTATGTCGTGATCCTGGTCGTGCCGGCGGGAACCGAGATCTCGCCGGGGCGCGCGGCGTGGTGCGCCTCCGTCCCGCGCTCGTGGACGGCTTGGACGTCTTCGTCGCCCAGGATGAACTCGTGATCGATGGGATCGGTGTTTCGGATCTCGAATCGGACGGTGGTGCCGGGCTCGAACGACAGCGCGGAGGGATCGAACCGCGAGTAGTGGATCGTGATCTCCACCGTTCGCACCCCGTCCTCCGCCTGGGCGGGGCGGCAGGCGGCCAGGCCCGCGACCGCGAGCATCGCGAGTGCCAGGCGCGCGCTGCCGCCCCTCATGATCCCTACCCCACCCGCGGGCGGAGCCGGTTCCGCCCCAGCCAGGCGCCGGTGGCGATCCCCGCGACGAGAGCAAGGGCCGCCAGCGCGGCCGGCCAGATGCGAGCGGCGGCCTCCGCAACGGGGCTCCGGCCCTCTGCGGACAGGCCGGCGGCGACCGGCGACGGCTGGTCGGCGCCACTCGCGTCGACGGCGAGGTCGTACTTCAGGTCTCCCGCGTTCGCGTCCACGCGGAGGTACGTGAGCCACATGCCGGATGCCGGCAGCCACTTCATCCCCTTGTCCGAGCGAAGGTCGGCGAGGAGCGAGCTCGACGCCGGTTCGCTGCGCTCGAGCACCAGGCCGGGTCGCTGGGCGCCGTCCGGGCCCGCTCCGGCTGGGGGCGAGATCGAACCGCCGGCGGGGACGGGTGCCGGGAGCAGCGCCGGCTCGCGATCGGTCAGCAAGTAGACGTCGGCCTCGACCGGTGCGGCGGCGGGCGCCCCGAGCCCCAGGATCCGAAGCGGCACCCACGGGTTCGTCGTGGGGATGACCACGTGCACCGGCGTGCCCTCGCCCTGGGTGATCCCCTGCTCCTCGGCGCGGTCGCCGTTGAAGCGGACGGCCATGAAGATGGGACTGCGGTTGGCGTAGAAGTCCAGGACCTCGGGCGCGTCGGGCGGAAGCAGGAACCCGTGCTCGCGGGCCCAGTTCCCGACGGCGGTGCCCCCGCCCTTCAGGACGGTCACGTCGAGCGCGTCGATCTCGGTCTCCAGGATCACCTGGGCTCCGGCGGCGGAGGGGATCGCCGCTTCGAAGGCCAGGGCCCGAAGTGGGGCCTGGGTCTCAAGGACCAGGCGCTGGAGCGTCCAGTCCCCTGCGCGCACGACCTTCGACGGCACGCCCGGGAGCGGCACGATGGAGCCGAACTCCCCGCCCACCCCGGCGAACTCGAACGAGGTCACGTAGTGCTCGACCCCGAGGTGGTACGCGGCGAGAGTCGTGGTGCGGACCAGGGTGACGCTGCCGTTCGCGTTCACCAGCCCGCCGCACGCCCATGCCGGTCCCGCGATCAGGAGCAGGGCAAGGGTGGCGGGCACCAGCAAGACGATCCGTCGGCGCATGGCGTGCCTCCTTCGGTCAGGTGCGACCGAGCTTGGACGCCCCGGTCTGGGCGGCGGGTTCCCGCCGTGTACCGCATCCGCTCAGGTCGACTCGTGCGGCCCGGCGGACCCCTATCCGAGGATCCGGGCGGCTCCGTAGCCCGCGGCGAGCTCCCGGTGC
>DASWJF010000067.1:0-1590 GCA_036397275.1 Actinomycetota bacterium | reverse complement strand
GGCGGCGGGCGTGATCGTGATCGTCCTGAACTACATGGGGATCACGCCGGGAGGCACCCGGAACCTGTGGCTGTGGGCGGGCCTCGGCCTCATCGCCCTGGGGTTCGTCGGCGCCACCCAGTGGCGCTGAACGCTCGCCCTGCCGGCGCGGGGAGGAATCACAGGCGTGTGATCTTCCACAGGCGGTCCACATGTGGGGAGAACCACAGGCCTGTGATTCGCGGATCCGCGGCGGCTCGGCAGAGGCGGCCAGAGCCGGCGGGAAGTGTGGAAAACCAGCCCTCCCGCCCTGGAGAAGCTGGGGAAAACGTGTGGATCAGGTGGGGGCGATGCCGCCAGCCGCCGGGCGATGCACGACCTGCATTGGCTCCCCGCAGTGCCGGGGGACCTGGAGTTCGCCCAGCCGGGTGACCCGGAACTCCGTACCGCATTCCCGGCACACCAGGAACACCTCCAGGTCCTCCACGTCCTCGACCTCGGGCTCTTCCCTGGGTCCCGGCCCCGAAGCCACCCTGAGGGCGGTGAGCCCCACCCAGGCGATCACCACCCCGATGAGGATGGCAGCGAGGATCACCCACCAGTTCACGGGAGGCGCTCCACGATCGTCGCGTTCGCCATCCCTCCGCCCTCGCACATCACCTGGAGGCCGAACCGGCCCTCCCGGCGCTCCAGCTCGCTCACCAGGTCCGCCATGAGCTTCGCCCCGGTCGCCCCCACCGGGTGGCCCATGGCGATGGCCCCGCCGTTCGGGTTGACGTGGTCTTCGAACCAGTCGTCGGGGATGCCCAGCTCCCGCTTCCACGCCAGCACCACCGAGGCAAAGGCCTCGTTGATCTCCACGACGTCGACGTCCTCGAGGCGAAGGCCGGCCCCGTCGAGCACCTTCCGCGTCGCCGGGATGGGACCGGTCAGCATGTACACCGGATCGTCCCCGACTACGGCGAACGAGACCAGCCGGGCCCGTGGCGAAAGCACGAGCGCCTCGGCCCGGTCCCGGGAGGCCACCAGCAGGGCCGCGGCCCCGTCGGAGATCTGCGAGGAGTTCCCCGCCGTCACCGTCCAGCCGATCCGCCCCGGGAACAGCTCCTCGAAGGCCTCGGCCCGGAAGGCCGGCTCCAGGGCCCCCATCCGGTCCCGGTCGGGCGCCATCCGGATGCCCTCGTCGTGTTCCAGGAGCTCGCCGCCCCCATCCGGCTTGACCGGCACGAGGTGCCGGCGGAACCGCCCGTCGCGCGTGGCGTGCGCCGCCCGGGCGTGCGAGCGGAACCCGAAGTCGTCCTGCTCCTCCCGGGAGATCCCCCACTTGGCGGCGATCAGCTCGGCGGAGACGCCCTGGGCGACGAGCTTCCCCTCGTAGCGCAAGGCCAGCGACGGCGGGAAGGGCGTGCCGCCCGCCGCGGACGACCCCAGGGGGACCCGGGTCATGTGCTCCACCCCCGAGGCCACCGCCAGGTCGTACGCCCCGGCCAGCACTCCCTGGGCGGCGAAGTGGACGGCCTGCTGGGAGGACCCGCACTGCCGGTCCACGGTCGTGGACGGGACGGTCTCCGGCAGCCCGGCCGCGAGCCACGCGTTTCGGGCCACGTTCAG
>DASWJF010000066.1:0-7116 GCA_036397275.1 Actinomycetota bacterium | reverse complement strand
GCGTGATCCGGATCTCGCCGCCCCTCGTGTTCCGGCAGGACCAGGCCGAGATCGCCCTTCCGATCTTCGAAGAGGCCGTGGCCGAGGTGGCCGGCGGCTAGACGGGTGACCGACTCGCGGGTGGGCGCCAGCCGGGCGGGTGGGACTTGACGAAGGTCGCCACGATGCGGGACGCCGTCGCGGACGTGGTCCGCCACGGCGACACGGTGGCCATCGAGGGCTTCACCCACCTGATCTGCTTCGCCGCCGGGCACGAGATCATCCGCCAGCGCAAGCGCGACCTCACGCTCTGCCGGATGACCCCGGACGTGATCTACGACCAGATGATCGGGGCCGGAGTGGCCCGAAAGCTCGTCTTCTCCTGGCTGGGGAACCCCGGGGTGGGGCATCTGCACGCGGTGCGCCGGCGCGTGGAGAGCGGCGACCCCGAAGCGCTCGACATCGAGGAGTACAGCCACTTCGGGATGGTGTGCCGCTACGTGGCCGGCGCCGCGAACCTGCCCTTCTTCCCCATCCGGAGCTACTACGAGAGCGACATCCCCAAGGTGAACCCGAACATCCGGCCCCTGCGCTCGCCCTACGACGGGACCGAGGTCTACGTGGTGCCGCCTCTCAAGCCGGACGTCACGATCGTCCACGCCCAGCGCGCCACGAAGGATGGCGACGCTCAGATCTGGGGCCTGCTCGGGTGCCAGAAAGAGGCGGCGTTCGCGGCGGACCGGGTCATCGTGGTGTGCGAGGAGATCGTGGACGAGGCGGTGGTCCGGGCCGACCCCAACCGGACGGTCATCCCCGGGATCGTGGTCGATGCCGTCGTGGAGGAGCCGTTCGGTTGCCATCCGTCCTACGTGCAGGGCTACTACGACCGGGACAACGCCTTCTACCGCGAGTGGGAGGGCGTCTCCAAGGACCCCGAGCGACTCGACCTCTGGCTGAAGGAGTGGGTCCACGACCTCGAGACCCACGCCGACTACGTCGGGAAGATGGGTGCCGAGCGATGGGAGGCGCTGAAGCCCGGTGCGTCCATGTCCGGCCAGGTGAACTACGGTGAGTACGCATGACCGGGAGCGTGATGGGGAACGGCGGGCCCGGCGGCGGGAACGGCGGCGGGCCCGGCTGGACCAAGTCCGAGATCATGATCGTGGCCAGCGCGCGGCTGCTGGCCGGGGAGCGGAACTGCTTCGTGGGGATCGGGCTGCCGAACATCGTCTGCAACCTCGCCCAGCGAACGGTGGCGCCGGACCTCCAGCTCGTGTACGAGTCGGGTGTGTTCGGAGCGCGGCCGGCTCGCCTTCCCCTGTCCATCGGGGATCCCACGCTGGTGTCCGGCTCCACCGCGGTCACGTCGATGTTCGAGCTGTTCGCCTTCTACCTCCAGGCCGGGCTGATCGACGTGGCGTTCCTTGGCGGTGCCCAGATCGACCGCTTCGGCAACCTGAACACGACGGTGATCGGCGACTACCAACGGCCGAAGGTCCGCCTGCCCGGCTCCGGCGGTGCGTGCGAGATCGCCATCCATGCGAGGAAGGTCATGGTCATCATGCGCCAGGCGACGCGGTCGTTCGTCGAACGGCTGGACTTCCGCACGTCGCCCGGCCACTCGGGCGACCGGGAGCACGACCGGCGGCGAGGATGGTTCGGGAGCGGGCCCACGTCGGTGGTGACCGACCTCGGGACCTTCCGCTTCGACGAAGCGTCCGGAGAGATGACCCTCGCCACCCTGCACCCCGGCGTGTCCCTGGACGAGGTCCGGGGCAACATGGCCTGGGACCCCAGGGTGGCCCCTCACCTTGGCGAGACCCCAACGCCCACGGACGACGAGCTCCGCATGATCCGGGAGGAGCTCGACCCCGGCGGCGTCCAGTCGAGGTAGGTGGCCGCTCGAGGCCGGAACGTAGACTCGGACCGTGAGGCATCGTCTCCAGGAGATCGGGCCATGAGCCACGTGTTCCACCGGGTCCTGAACAGACAGCTGCCGGCCGCCGTCCGGGGCGAGGGGGTCTGGATCGAGGACGCCGAGGGCAAACGCTACCTCGACGGTGCGGGCGGAGCGATCGTGGTGAACGTCGGCCACGGCGAGCGGAGCGTCGTCGATGCCATGGCCGAGCAAGCCGCCCGCGTCCCGTACGTGCACGGCACCATGTTCACCACCGAGGCCGTCGAGGACTACGCGGACGACCTGGCCCCGCTGCTGCCGGTGGAGGAGGCCCGCCTCTATCCCGTCTCCGGGGGGAGCGAGGCCGTGGAGACCGCGCTCAAGCTGGCCCGCTCGTACCACCTGGCCCGAGGCGAGGATCGGGCCGTCGTGATCGGGCGGAAGGCCTCCTACCACGGCAACTCGCTGGGTGCGCTCGACGCCGGCGGGAAAGAACGGCTCCGGAAGCCCTACCTGCCGTGGCTGGGGCGGTTCGCGCACGTCGACGCGGCCTACGAGTACCGATGCACGATGCCCGACCATCCCGGCTCGTGCGGGTCCCAGCATGCCGAGGTGCTTGATCGAGCGATCCGCGAGATCGGTCCGGAGAACGTGGCCGCGTTCATCGCCGAGCCGGTGGCCGGTGCGACCCTGGCCGCGGCCGTCCCCACCGACGACTACTGGCCGGTGGTCGCCGAGGTGTGCCGGCGCCACGGCGTGCTGCTCATCGCCGACGAGGTCATGAGCGGCTTCGGACGTACGGGCACGTGGTTCGGCCTGGACCACTGGGGCGAGAAGGCCGACATCCTCACGTGCGGCAAGGGCTCCACGAGCGGCTACTTCCCCTTCGGGTTCGCCGCGGCGAGCGGCGAGGTCTTCGAGACGGTCCGGGGCACCGGCTTCGTCCACGGCTTCACGTGGTCGCACAACGGGGTGGGCGCAGCCACGGCCCACGCCGTGCTCCGGCGGCTCCGCGAAGGCAACCTGGTCGAGGCCAGCCGGGCGCAGGGCGAGCGGCTGCTGAAGGACCTGACGTCCGCCCTTGCGGACAGCCCCGTCGTGGGTGACGTCCGCGGCATCGGCCTGATGATCGGGATCGAGCTGGTGGCCGACCGCGACTCCAATGCGCCGTTCGCCCGGCGCGAACAGGTGACCGAGCGGGTCGTCGCCGCGGCGTTCGAGCACGGCCTGCTCCTGTACTCGAGCACCGGGCACGTGGACGGGACGGACGGCGACCTCGTCATGCTCGGCCCGCCGTTCGTGATCTCCGACGAGGAATGCGGGTTCGTCATCGAGCGAACCGAGGCGGCGATCGCGCGGGTCGCATGAGCGGCAGGGCCGGCTTGGTGCTCTGTCCGGAGGCGAAGATCTACGATCACGGCCCGGGGCATCCGCTCCGGCCGCAGCGGGTCCTCCTCACGTGGGACCTCATCCGAGCCTGCGGGCTGCTGGACCGCCCGAACGTGGACACGCTGCCCTGCCGGATGGCCACCGACGAGGAGATCGGCCTGGTCCACACGGCAGACTTCATCGACGCCACCAAGCGCGCCGGCGAGGGTGAGCCGGGGGACTGGGGGCGGTTCGGCTACGGTCCCGGCGACAACCCCATCTTCCCTCGGATGCACGAGGCCGGAGCCTTGGTCGCGGGGGCGTCGCTGGTCGCCGCGGAGGTCGTGCTCGACGGAAGGGTGGATCACGCGTTCAACGCCGCCGGCGGGCTGCACCACGCGATGCCGTCTCGGGCCTCGGGGTTCTGTGTGTACGACGATCCCGCGGTGGCCATCGCCTGGCTGCTGCAGCGCGGCGTCGAGCGGGTGGCGTACGTCGACCTCGACGTCCACCATGGCGACGGGCCACAGGCCATCTTCTACGCCGACCCTCGCGTGCTGACGGTCTCGATCCACGAGTCCGGCGACTTCCTGTTCCCGGGCACCGGGTTCGTCTCGGAGCGAGGCGCCGGAGAGGCAGAGGGAACGAAGGTAAACGTGCCGCTCCATCCGGGGACCGGCGACGAGGCCTGGCTGGAGGCCTTCCGCGAGGTTGTCCCGCCGCTCGTCCTTCGGTGGCGGCCCGACGTGCTCGTCACGCAGCTGGGGTGCGACACGCACGACACGGATCCCCTCGCGCACTTTCGGCTGACCACGAACGCGTACCGCGAGGCGGGCAAGGTCCTGCACGAGCTGGCCCACGAGGCGGCTGGAGGGCGGTGGGTGGCGACCGGAGGCGGCGGGTACCAGTGGGCGAGAGTGGTGCCCCGGGCCTGGACGATCTACTTCGCCGAGATGTGCGAGGCCGAGCTTCCCGAGCACCTCCCCGAGTCGTGGATCGAACAGGTGGAGCTCGCCGTCGGCGCGGAGGTCCCCGCGACCTTCACCGAAACGCCCTTGCCCAATGGTCGGCCGGACACGGAGACTCGGGCCGTGATCCATCTCGTCCGGGAAAGCGTCTTCCCTGCTCTCGGGCTTGAACCGTGAGCCCCCGCCGGGTCAAGCTCGTCTGCACGCTCGGGCCCGCCACCGAGACCGCCGATCGGGTCCGGGCCCTGGCCGAGGCGGGCTGCGACGTCTTCCGGGTGAACTTCTCGCACAGCCGGCCGGAGGATCACACCGCGCGAGTGCGGATCGTTCGCGACGCCTGTGCGGACCTCGGATGGGACCTGGCCGTGATGGCCGACCTCCCGGGACCGAAGATCCGGCTGGGCGGCCTGTCCGAGGAGCCGCTCGAGCTGTCGGCGGGTTCCCGGTTCGTCCTTCGAGCGGACGGAGGGCCCGGCGACGCCGAGGGAGCGTCGACCACCTACCCCGGACTGGCCGGGGACGTGGAGCCTGGCGACCGGGTGCTGCTCGCGGACGGGTCGGTCGAGCTCGTCGTGCGAGGCGTCGAGGGCGAGGACGTGGTGACGGAGGTCGTGCGGGCCGGGTCGGTCCGGGCTCGGGGTGGCGTGAACGTCCCGGCCGAGCGGCTGGGGCTCCCGGCCATCACCGATCGGGATCGAGAGGGCCTGGCTCTGGCCCTGGAGCTCGAGGTCGACCTCGTGGCGCAGTCGTTCGTCCGAAGCGCGGCGGACGTCGCAGGCCTTCGGGCCCTAATGGGCGAGCGAACCATCCCGATCGTGGCCAAGATCGAGACCCGACCGGCGGTGGACGAGATCGACAAGGTGCTGGAACAGGCCGACGCAGTCATGGTGGCCCGAGGCGACCTAGGGGTCGAGCTGCCGATGGCGGAGATCCCCATCCTCCAGAAGGAGCTCCTGCTCGCGGCCCGGACGGCCGCGCGACCGGCCATCGTGGCCACCCAGATGCTGGAGTCGATGATCCACGCGCCCCGGCCCACCCGCGCGGAGGCCAGCGATGTGGCCAACGCCGTCCTCGATGGGGCCGACGCCATCATGCTCTCCGGCGAGACGGCCATCGGCGAGTACCCGGTGGAGGCAGCGACGGCGGCGGCTCGGATCGCCGAGGTGGCGGAGGAGCGGGGAGCCAGGTTCCGGGCGGTCCGCCCGTCGTGCACCCACACCGACGAGGGGGCGGCCGCGGCCCATGCCGCGGCGCACGTCGCCGTCGACGACCCCGCGGTCGTCGCCGTGGCCTGCTTCACCCGGACCGGTCGCACGGCGACGCTCCTGTCAGGCGAGCGGCCCAGGGTGCCGATCTACGCGTTCGCCCCGGACCCGTCCATCCGGCGGGCGCTCTCGATCCGGTGGGGGGTCTCCGCGCTGCCGGCCACGGTTCCGGCAGACACCGACGAGATGATCGGGCTGATGGACGAGGGGTTGCTCGCGGCCGGCGTGGTTCAGGAGGGGGAGACGGTGGTTCTCGTCGCGGCGTCGCCGTTCGGCAAGGCCCACACCAACATGCTCAAGATCCACCGGGTGGGCGGAGCGGTTCGCTAGGCGCGCTGCTCCAGTGCCCGGATCGTCTGATCGACCCGCCGGGGCGCGGGTCTGGGGCAGGCTTTACGGATGCTCCCTCAGCCACTCCCTCAGTGTGCCTTCGATCTCTCGAACCGCTGCCTCCAGCGGCAGAACGGCCTGCCATCGTCGCGAAAACCAGTGCCGTCGATGCACATCGGCGTGCACATGGTCATAGACGCGTGAAGCCTCCCACTCCACTCCAGCGTGAAGCTCAAGAGATTTGGTCCGCGCACCCATGTCGCTTGCCCACCCGGCACTCACGTGTAGGTCTCCACCCCGCTCGTGGAATGCCGCCTTGTAGCTCTCCTGCAGCTCGCGTGCGGCCTGTTTCAGTGAGCGCCGATCGGGCTTCTCGCCGTTCACGTCCGCAGGATAGTGGATCCGCTTGTCTTCTCAGTCTGCCGCAGCGGGGAGGGTTACTGCGCACGAGTGGCGCCTAGCCTCTTCGACGCCTGGCGCACGCCCCACCGGTAGAGCGGCGGTGTGAGGATGCGGAAGGCCTGCCATGGACCGAGGGCCCGAGGGATGGTGACCTCGGGGGCCTTGTCCTTCCTCACCACGTCCACGATGGCCCGGGCCACCCGCTCCGCCGGCATGACGATGGCAGACGGCAACCGGCCCTGCGGGAACCCCTCGGTCGCGGCGAACCCCGGGTTCACGCTCGTCACCAGGATCCCCCGGGGCGCGAGCTCGTAGTACAGGGCCTCCGAGAACGCCACCACGCCGTGCTTGGACGCCGTGTACACCGACGCCCCGGGCGTGGCGTACCGGCCGGCCACCGACCCCACGTTCACGATGTGCCCCCTCGGCCGCTCCAGCATCATCGGCAAGAACACCTTCGTGCACAGCATCACGCCGAGCAGGTTCACCCGAATCACCTGCTCGATCTGCTCGAGCGAGACCTCCTCGAACCTGCCACCGCCCGGGATGCCGGCGTTGTTGATCAGCACGTCGCACTGGCCGAAGGTCTCGTCCACCCGGTCACGGAGCGCCTGGAGGTCGGCGACCTCGGTGACGTCGCACCTCACGGCGAGGGCTCGGCCTCCCCGGCCCTCGATCTCGCCGGCCAGGGCCTTCAGCCGCTCCACGCGGCGGGCTGCCAGAACGACGCTCGTTCCGCCCTTGGCCAGCAGCCTGGCCGTGAGCCCCCCGAACCCCGACGACGCGCCGGTGACGACGGCGACCGCTCCGTTCAGCTCCATCTCACGCCTCCCTCGCGCTGGTGACGGTCTGTCCGCCGTCCACGACCAGCACCTCGCCGGTGATGAACGACGCCGCCGGCGAGCAC
>DASWJF010000065.1:0-2250 GCA_036397275.1 Actinomycetota bacterium | reverse complement strand
TCTCGAGCGGCGCGCCGGTGGAGGTCCAGATCACCGAGAACGAGGTACGGCAGGCCATGGCCGAACCGGTGCAGGCCATCGTGGACGCCGCCAGGCAGACGCTCGCCGAGGCCCCCCCCGAGCTCACCCACGACGTCCTGGAGACCGGCATGTTCCTTACCGGGGGCGGTGGCATGCTTCGGGGGATGGACCTGCTGCTCGCCCAGGAGTGCGAGGTCCCCGTGCATCTCACGGAACGGCCGCTCGAGACGGTGATCCTGGGTGCCGGAGCCATGCTCGAGCACCTGAACGAGTACCGGAGCTCGTTCCAGCTCGTCAGGCGGCGGTGACGCCGGGCTTCACCGCAGGAGCTTGGCCAGCGTCTGGTTGATGATGTGCCCGGCCTGGTAGATCACACCGGCCAGGATCGCCGCGGTGAGGACGACCAGGACGATCAGTCCGGCCACCCCCTCCAGCCGGGTCCGCCAGTCCACGGTGCTCGAAGCCAACGGGACGTAGACGAACGACCCTCCCGGCGGCGGGGGAGCCTCGGGACCGAACCCCATGGTCCGGGGGTCGTCGCCAGGAAGCGGGCCGCGGTCGCCCTCCGGGGCGTCCATGGCCGGCTGAACGGCCAGCTCGCTCCCCCGGAGCGAAAGGGCGTACACGATCAGGCCCACGACGAGGGCGATCCCGAGGATGGCCATGGGGTGCATCGCAGTCCCTCAGATCGGAGCCTACCGCGCGGGGTTCCGCTCCGTTGGCGGTTGCGCCCGTAGCATGGGCGGCGGGATGCGGATCCTCAAACGGCTCGCCATCCTCGCGCCGATCGCGCTCGTCGTCCTGGCGGGGACGGTGTGGCTCCCGTGGTACTCCGTGGGGCCGGGCCCGGCCCGGGAGATCCAACCCCTGATCCAAGTCGAAGGCCATCCCGAGTACGCGTCGACCGGACGGTTCGTCATGACCTCGATCCGTTTCGACCAGCTCACGCCGTTCGGCGCCTTCTTCGCGTGGATCGACCCGCACCGGGCCGTGGTGCCTCGCTCGGAGCTGTTCGCGCCGGGGCAGACTCCCCAGCAGGAGCGCCAGCGGGCCATCTCGCAGATGGACCAGAGCAAGCTTGACGCCACCTACGTGGCGCTCTCGGAGCTCACCGGCTACCCGAAGGAGCACCGCCGCGGAGCGCTGGTCGAGAGCGTCGTGGAGGGCTGCGCCGCCAACGGCGAGCTGTACCCGGGGGACCTCATCCTTGCCATCGACGGCCGACCCATCCGTGGCGCCGCCGATGCTTCCCGGGCCATCGAGGCCGCGCCTCCCGGATCGACCCTGGCGTTCGACGTCCGGGCGGGCGGCGAGCGCCACGACATCGACCTGGTCCGCGAGCCCTGCGGCGGAAGGGAGGAGGCCCTGGTCGGCGTGTTGCTGATCCCAAACTTCCCGTTCGGCGTGGAGATCGAAAGCGGTGGCGTGGGCGGGTCGTCCGCCGGGCTGATGTGGGCCCTCGGGCTGTACGACCTGCTCACCCCGGGCGACCTCACTGGGGGAAGGACCGTCGCGGGGACCGGAGAGATCGGGCTCGACGGCACCGTGTATGCCATCGGGGGGATCGGCGAGAAGATCGTGGCCGCCGAGCGGGCCGGCGCCGCAGTGTTCTTGGTTCCCCAGGACAACCTGGCGGAGGCGGCGGCCGCCGGAGGCGACGGCATGGAGCTCGTGCCGGTGTCCACGTTCGCCGATGCCCTGGCCTACCTGGAGCGCGAGGCCTGAGCGACCCGCCCGGGCGGAACCCCAGTGATAGGCTGAGTGCCGCTCCCAGGGACGAAAGGATGGATGTGGCGCGCGTTCCCCGGCCCGTCGGCGGCCGGCGCTGGCTGCTCATCGCTGCGGCCGTAGCGGCGGCGCTCCTCATCGGCCTCACCGCGCTCTCCGGCTTCTTCGTGGACCTCCTGTGGTTCCGTGAGGTCGGCTACACCCAGGTCTTCTGGACCATCCTGCGAACGAAGATCGCGCTCGGCCTGATCTTCGGGGCGGCGTTCTTCGCCATCCTGTACGCGAACCTGCTCATCGTCCGGATGCTCACGCCCAGGTACCGTCCGCTCACGCCCGACCAGGAGGTCATCGAGCGGTACCGGGTGGCGTTCGAACCCTACGCCTGGTGGCTGCTGCCGGTGATCGCGGGCGTCATCGCCCTGTTCGTGGGGTTCGGCGTGACCGCCCAGTGGCGGACGTTCCTGTTGTGGCGCAACTCCTCCGGCGTGACCTTCGGCACGG
>DASWJF010000064.1:0-5555 GCA_036397275.1 Actinomycetota bacterium | reverse complement strand
CCCCCCCCCACGACCCTGGCGAACGCCGAGGTCGTGGAGCAGATCCACGAGATGGTCGAGGCTGGCGCAGGCACCGAGGAGTAGCGCCCGAGGTCCAGATGGAGGGGGCCGGCCCGTTTTCGGGCCGGCCCCCTTCGCGTGTATCTGCCGACTACGACGGGTCGGAGTACGTCCCGCCGAAGATGTCGGTGTTCCCGAAGGTCGGCGCGCAAGCGATCTGCGGCGCGGGCCTCGGAACCGTCGTTCCGTCACGCAGGCTCTGCCGCCAGGCGTCCATGGCGGTACAGTCGGCCCCGGAGCGGACGTCGTTCCACACCGCCGCCCCATAGGTGTTGGTGGCCGCCGCGTAAACGTAGTCGCCCAGGAACTCGGCCACCAGGTTGTTCTGGCTCGAGGCCCTCGGATCGCCGACCACGCCCCGGTTGAGCAGCCCCCAGGTCCCGGGCGCGCCCGTAGTCGGGTTCACGTCCGCGTGGAGCACCACCCCCACCAGGCCCCTGGCGGTCGATGTGGTGGCTTGGAAGGGCGTGGTGAACGCGTTGTACACCAGGTACGCGTCGGTCCCGTCGGGTGACAGCGCGACGGCCGCGTAGTAGGGGCGATCGCCTGTCGCAGTCGGCACCATGGTCGGCGTCCAGGTCGTCCCACCGTTCGTGGAGAACGCAACGTGGATTTCCGTCGTGTTGTTGACGGGAGGACCGTCGTCGCCCGAGCGGCCATCGACCCAGACATCGTAGATGTTGTCCCTGGCGTCGGCGCCGGACGGCGCCCCGTTCGCGATGTCCACGCTCGGAGACGACGAGAGGTCGTCGCGAGCACCCGCCACGCCGTCCATCATGCACCGCCCGATCACCGGGTCGACGAAGAAGCAGGTGTCGGTGGCCTGGAAGAGGACCTTGGGCCTGGTCCAGCTGGCCCCGCCGTCGAAGGACTTGATGAGGATGTGGGCCCCGTCTCCGGGCGTGCCCACGGCGAACTGGTTCGCGAAGACGAAGACCACCCCGTCGTTGTCGGTGCGGATGGTGCACCCGGAGCGGCCAAACCCCAACTTGGGGTTGAACGGGTTGTTGGATGCGTCGGTGACCTGCTTCTGAACCCAGGTCTCACCGCCGTCCCGAGACGTCGCCACGATCAGCGGCGTCGCAAGGGCAAGGCCTTGGCTGTTGCTCCGGAACGATGCCAGGCAGACGTACGCGTTCCCGAAGAAGGGGCTGCTCGAGGCGTTGTCCGCCCAGACCTGCTCCTTGTCGCTGAACGTCGTGGAGGACTGCTTGGTCACGATGACGGGGTCCATCCAGTTCGACTGGTCGCCCACGATGGCCGGTGTGAGAGCCGGTTCCCCGTCGATGCGGGACACCGCGACCGCCTCGAACCCCTTGAACGTGGCCGTGTCGGGGAAGTTCGCCGCGAGGTTCGCGTAGTACAGGCGCGAGCCGTTGTCCCACGAGAACTCGCCGGTCGCCGGGTGGGGGACCGGTCCGAAGGCCACAGCCGGGTCGCCGCCGGAGGACAGCCCGTTCTCGAAGTACCCGGGCAGCGTGCCGATTGGACCCGTGGTGCTTGGAGTACAAGTGTCCGCAGGGGTCCCCGGAGTACCGGGCACGCCGAGGCAGCGCCTGGCCGAGAACCCCGAGTACGTCGGCTGGATCCACGTGTCGCCGGAGTCGAACGAGAAGTAGATGCCCGAGGCGCCCACGCCCGGCGTGAACGGGCAGGTCGTATCGTCGCCGACGTTGCACGCCTCCATGTCGATGTTGTCGTTCGAGCCGGCCGCCAGGACGTTCGGGTGGTTCGCGTCGATCGCGACCGCCGGCTCGTTCTGCTTGTTCTGCGAGAAGATCCCGTCGTCGCTCCCGACAGAGACCTCCCGATCTCCGCCCAAGTGAGAAGCGGCTGCTGGGGCTAACCCCAGCGCCAGCGACACCATCGTGGCAAGCCCTACCAGGGCCACCGATACCTTCGATCTCACCATGGCACCTTCTCCGGATGGGGGATTGCCCCAACCTACGACCTATGGGCGGATCGTGTCATCCGCCTTTAGTCCTAAGGGCCTAGCCCGGGCCTCCTGAGTAGTACGAGTCGGGGCCCGGCCGGGTTGCCCCCTTGCCACGACCCCCGGTCCAGCCGCTACAATGCGTTAGCACTCGGCAGGGGAGAGTGCTAGCCGCCCTCCGGCCCGGGCTGAGCAGGGGCGGGGGCGGCGAAGGGCACCGGGAAGACGACCAACAGGAGGAGGAAGGGATGGCACCGAAGATCATCGTCTTCGACGAGGACGCGCGGCGGGCGCTGGAGCGCGGCATGGACCAGCTGGCCAACGCCGTGAGGATCACGCTCGGGCCCAAGGGCCGCAACGTCGTCCTGGAGAAGAAGTGGGGAGCCCCCACGATCACCAACGACGGCGTATCGATCGCCAAGGAGATCGAGCTCGAGGATCCGCTGGAGAAGGTGGGCGCCGAGCTGGTCAAGGAGGTCGCGAAGAAGACCGACGACGTGGCCGGCGACGGCACCACCACGGCCACCGTCCTGGCCCAGGCCATCGTGAAAGAGGGCTTGCGCAACGTGGCCGCGGGCGCCAACCCCATGGGCCTGAAGCGTGGCATCGAGCGGGCCGTCGAGCTCACCGTGGAGGCCATCAAGAACCAGTCGCGTGACGTGGAGGAGAAGGACGAGATCGCCCACGTGGGCGCCATCTCGGCGGCCGACCCGGAGATCGGCGAGCAGATCGCCGAGGCCGTGGACAAGGTGGGCAAGGACGGCGTGATCACGGTCGAGGAGTCGAACACCTTCGGCATGGAGCTCGAGCTGGTCGAGGGGATGCGGTTCGACAAGGGCTACATCTCGCCGTACTTCATCACCGACGCCGAGCGCATGGAAGCGGTCCTGGAGGAGCCACACATCCTGATCGCCAACGCGAAGATCTCCGCGGTGAAGGACCTCCTTCCGGTCCTCGAGAAGGTCATGCAGGGCGGCAAGCCGCTCCTGGTGATCGCCGAGGATGTCGAGGGCGAGGCCCTGGCCACGCTGGTGGTGAACAAGATCCGCGGCACGTTCCGCTCGGTGGCCGTCAAGGCCCCCGGGTTCGGTGACCGCCGCAAGGCCATGCTCCAGGACATCGCCATCCTGGCGGGCGGGACGGTCATCTCCGAGGAGGTCGGGCTGAAACTGGAGAACGCCACCCTCGACCTTCTGGGACAGGCCCGCAAGGTCGTCTTGACCAAGGACGACACGACGATCGTGGAGGGCGGGGGCAAGCCCGAGGACATCAAGGGCCGGATCAACCAGATCAAGGCCGAGATCGAGAAGACCGACTCGGACTACGACCGCGAGAAGCTGCAGGAGCGCCTGGCCCGCCTGGCCGGCGGCGTGGCGGTCATCAAGGTGGGCGCCGCCACAGAGGTCGAGCTGAAGGAGAAGAAGCATCGCATCGAGGACGCCGTCCGGTCGACCAAGGCCGCGGTGGAGGAGGGCGTCGTGAACGGCGGTGGGGTCGCCCTGCTGAACGCCCAGGCTGCCCTGGACAAGGTGGACCTGGAGGGCGACGAGCTGACCGGGGCCCACATCGTCCGGCGGGCGTTGGAGGAGCCCCTCAAGCAGATCGCGGCGAACGCCGGCCTGGAGGGAGGCGTCGTGATCGAGAAGGTCCGGACGCTCGATCCGGGCTGGGGGCTGGACGCCGCGACCGGCGAGTACGTGGACATGTTCAAGGCCGGGATCATCGACCCCACCAAGGTCACCCGGTCCGCACTCCAAAACGCGGCTTCCATCGCGGCCCTGTTCCTCACCACCGAGGCGGTGGTGGCGGAGAAGCCCGAGAAGGAGAAGATGCCGGCCATGCCGGGCGGCGGCGGGATGGACGAGTTCTAAGAGCTCGCCATGGTGAGCCGCCGAGGGCGGCGAACCGCAAATGAACCTCGAGGGGGGGCTCCGGCGAAGGAATGAGCAGGAGCCCCCCGCTCTCCGGAGGACGGGCCCCGGGACCTGAGGTCCCGGGGCTCGTCTCCATTCTCGGCCGGGGGAGAATCGGCTGCCGTGGTCGCGACGGATCTCTCGCTGAAGCTCGCGGAGCTGCGCCGATGGTTCGAGCAGGCCGGAGGCGTCGTGGTGGCCTATTCGGGCGGGATCGACTCCACGCTCGTCGCGGCGGTGGCCGGCCGGGTCCTCGGCGATCGGGCCCTGGCCGTCACGGCGGCCTCGCCCTCGCTCCCGCCCGGTGAGCTCCGGGAGGCTCGGCGGGTGGCCTCGGCGCTCGGCATCCGGCACCGCACCGTGCGCACGCGCGAGACGGACAAACCCGAGTACCTGGCGAACGGAACCGACCGCTGCTACCACTGCAAGGCCGAGCTGTACGACGTGCTTGCCCGGATCGCCGCCGAGGAGCGGCTCCCGGTCTTGGTGTCGGGCGCGAACCTCGACGACCTCGGCGACTTCCGTCCGGGGCTGCGGGCGGCCGCCGAGCGCGAGGTCCGGCACCCTCTGGTCGAGGTGGGATTCGCCAAGTCGGACGTCCGGGAGGCCGCCCGCGAGCTGGGCATCCCCACGTGGGACAAGCCCGCCTCCGCGTGCCTTTCGTCGAGGATCGCGTTCGGGGTGATGATCACGGTGGACGAGCTATCGAAGGTGGGGCGGGCCGAGCGCCTCCTGAAGGACCTGGGCTTTCGGCAGTGCCGGGTCCGGGTCCACGGCGACCTGGCCAGGGTGGAGGTGGAGCTGTCCGACCTGCCGCGCCTGGCCGAGCAGGGCGTCCGGGACCGCGTGGTGGAGGGCCTCCGGTCGCTGGGGTACCGATACGTCACCCTCGACCTGGAGGGGTTCCGGTCGGGCAGCATGAACCCGGAGGACCGGGCGTGACCAAGGCCCGGTTCCACCTCACGTTCCCCGAGCACCTCGTGAACGAGCCGGTGATCCACCGGGTGGGGAAGGACTTCGGCCTCGTCACGAACATCCGGCGGGCCAACATCGAGGAGCGCTACGCCTGGGTGATCCTGGAGGTGGACGGGACCGACCAGGCCATCGCGAGCGCCGTCGCGTGGCTCGCGAACCAGGGCGTGCAGGTGGACCGGATCCAGGAGTCCTGATGCACGAGGAGCGGATCCGGATCCGGTGGCGGGACATGGACGCCTACGGCCACGTGAACAACGCCGTGTATCTGAACTACCTGGAGGAGACCCGGGACGCGTGGGCGCACAAGGTGCTGGGCCCGGTCACGAACACGTGGGACTTCATCCTGGCCCGGGTGGCCATCGACTTCCGGTCCGAGCTCACACAGGACGACGGCGAGGTGACCGTGCGCTGCCGGCTGGACTCCATCGGCCGGGCGAGCGTTCGAACCCGTGAGGAGATCGTCAAGCGAGACGGGACCGTATCGGCCGAGGCCGAGTCAGTCATCGTGCCCCGCGACCCGGCGACCGGCGCGTCCCGGCCGCTCACCGACGAGGAGCGGACGGCGCTGGAACAGGAGCTGGGAACGCCCGAGGAGTGAACCCGGCGGCCTCTAGCCGGCAATCTTCACGCCGATGATGCGGCGACCGTGGACGAAGTTGTCGCGGTACCAGCCG
>DASWJF010000063.1:0-4074 GCA_036397275.1 Actinomycetota bacterium | reverse complement strand
CCAACCCCTGGCGCGTCGCGCAGGAGGAGATCTTCGGCCCGGTGGCCTGCGTGATCCCCTTCGACACGGAGGAGGAGGCCGTCCGGCTGGCGAACGACAGCCCTTACGGGCTCTCCGGCTCGATCTGGACCAAGGACCTCGGCCGGGCCATCCGCGTGGCGAAGGGCATCCGCACCGGGGTCATCTCGGTCAACTCCAGCCACAGCGTGCACACGGAGGCTCCGTTCGGCGGCTACAAGCAAAGCGGCAAGGGCCGCGAGATGGGCATGCACGCGGTGAACCTGTACACCGAGGTGAAGAACATCTTCTTCTCCGAGGAGTAGGTGCCCTCCCAGGTGGAAGCTCGGTCTCGGCGCTCGGTGGCCCTCAGCCTCCAGTGTGATGGCCGCAGCTCGGGCAGAAGCGAGCGTCAGCCTTCAGCGATTGCCCGCAGCTCGAGCAGAAGCGCGGCTGCTCCCGTTCCACCTCCGTCTCCCGGGCCCCGGCCACCGTGGGCATCGAGGCTTCGGCCTTGGGCTCCGGGGCGACGCCGGTTGGTCCGACCCCGGTCGCAGACGGCTGGAACCCCACGGCCTTCGGCAGCTCCTCGGCCGTGGGCCGCTCCAGAACCGGCTGGGCCGGCATCGCGACCACGGTCGCCGAGACCGGAGCCGGCCGCCGCCGGCGGGTTGCCAGGACGAGCAGCAGGATCAGGACGACGGCGCCCACGCCGATGGCGGCCATGGCCCACGCGGGGAACCCGCCGCCGCCCGTTCCGGCAGGCTTCTCCGCCGGATTCGGGGTGGTTGACGCAAGCTTCGTTGCCTCGACCTTGAACTCCTGCGCCTGCTGGTGGGTGGGTGAGAGCGCGAGGACCTCCTCGAACTTCGTGATGGCCGACCGATAGTCGCCCGTGTAGAAGGCGTCCAGGCCGGCGCGGTAGGCCTCGTCGATCGGACCGAGCTCGTTGGCCACGCCGTTGTGCGCCATCATCTCCGATACCAGCGACGAGGGCGTGATGAAGTTGAACGCTTCCGTCTCGCCGTTGATGTTGAAGCTGTTGACGCCGACCACGTCGCCGTCGAGGTTCACGGTCGGCCCACCGCTCATGCCGCCGGACAGCGCGGCACTCATCTCGTACACGGGCAGCAGCCCACCCTCACGCGTCTTCTGTGCGTTGATCTGGCCGTCCTTGAACGTCGGCTCGAACGACGCGTCGGTGACCATATCGGTCGACCCGGGGTACCCCACGGACAGGATGGGCGTCCCGATGCCGATCTCGGCGGACGGGGCGACCAGGATCGCGGGCAGGTCGGTCTGCTCGATCTTCAGGAGCGCGGCATCGCCCTGGCTCCAGGGCTGGTAGTCGAGGACCCGCGCCGGGAAGGCCTCTCCGGTCTTCAGGCCGCCGGCCGCTACACCCCGCTGCACCCAGACCTCGAGGTCGGCGGGCGAGCCCTTCTCCCGTCCCTCCACGCCCCACATCAGGTGGGCCTCGTTCAGCCAGAACCCGGCGTCTCGCCGGAAGGCCCAGCCGTCCTGGACCAGCCAGGCCACGGCATACTCGAGGGCGGTCTCCCTCGCGCCTTCCTCGCCGACGTCCACGCAGTGCCCGGCGGTCACGACGTACCCCGTCGGGTTCACGACGAAGCCGCTGCACCGCGTGGCCCACTGGAAGGGATCGCCGCCGTTGACGTAGCCGGCGAAGAACAGCTGGGAGGCCCGGGGCACTCTGACCCAGGCCGTCCAGTATTGCTCGATGTAGACCATGGACGGGCGGACGACGGCCGCAGCCTTCTCCTCCGGCGTGGCGGTCGGCGCGGTGGTCTGCGCTCCGGCCGGGGCCGGCACGAGGAGGACCAGCGCGACGACCAGGACGAACGTGGCTCTGAGCGAGTGCCGAGACATGGTGAACCCCCCTTTCATCCGTTCCGTGCATCAACGTCGGGTCGTGTGGTCAAGGCGCCGTTCGGAAACGGTCAAGATCGCGTCAAGATGGGGGGCCAACCGGGCGCGAGCGCGCCGTGCTGGTGGAGGCGAGCCGCCCCGCCCTCCGGGCCATCGAGGCGAACCTGGAGCGCACCGGCCTAACCGACCGGGCCATGGTGGAACCCCCCTTTCGGGCGCCGGAGAAGCACGCCTCCGGCCTCCAGGGATGTGTTCGGCATCGACCGGGTCCGGCTTGAGGGTCCGAGTCGGTACACTCGCGTGCCGATGGACCTACCCGATGAGCTTGCCAACCGAACCCCTCGCAAGCCGGGGCAGGAGCCGTCGGCGGCGCTCACGCTCGACGCCTACTCGCGGCTGAAGGCCGAGCTCGAGGAGCTGAAGACCTCGGGCCGCAAGCACATCGCCGAGCGTTTGAAGGTCGCCCGCGAGCACGGCGACATCCGGGAGAACGCCGAGTACGACGCGACCAAGAACGAGCAGGCCCTCATGGAGTCGCGGATCCGCAACCTCGAGCGGATGCTCCGGGACCCCGACATCGTCGAGCCCCCGCCGTCCTCCGATGTCGTGGCCGCCGGTATGCTCGTGACCATCCGGCCGCTCGACGAGGGCGAGCCGGAGGACGAGACCTACCTGCTGGCCGAGTCCGCGGAGGAGCGGGCCCCCGGGGCCCGGACCATCACCACCACCTCGCCCCTGGGCCAGGCCCTCCTCGGTGCCACCCTCGACGGCCGGGTGGCATACAAGGCGCCGGGCGGCACGTTCCGCTACCTGGTGGTGGAGTTCCGGCCGCGCGGCGGGTAGGGGGCTCGCGGCCCCTCTCCGGCGGCGATAGCCTCGGGAGACCATGGACGAGCCGCCCGACGGCGAACCTTCAGCCCAACCTCCGCGGGTGCGGGACATGCCGGCGCCCCGCGAGAGCACGGGGATCGCCGGAGCGGCCATGCGCGCGGTCTTCACGTGGCCGTATCGGGCCATCCTGGCGGGGCTGTACCGGGCCGGTGTGCGTCCCTGGCAACTCACCGTGGCCTCTCTCCTCGCGAACGCCGTCATCGGCTGGCTCCTCCTCACCGACCGGAGGCTCCTGCCGGGCGCGGTGCTGATCGCGGCGGGGATGTTCGATGTCTTCGACGGCGCGGTGGCCCGCCTGCGCGGGGAGGATCGGCGGGTGGGCGCGTTCCTGGATTCGGTGCTCGACCGGATCGGCGACATGATCCTGTTCGGCTGCCTGTACTGGGCCGAGGCCGGGCAAGGGCACGAGCTGAACGCGGCCCTGGCCCTGGTCACGCTGGTGACGGCACTGATGGTGAGCCACATCCGGGCGGAGGCCGAGGCGGCCGGCGTGTCGCTCTCCGAGGGCTTCTTCCAGCGCCTCGAGCGGTACATAGCGGTGGTGATCGGGCTCATCGTGCCCGGGACGCTCACCCCGATGCTCGTCGTCCTGGTGGTCCTGGGGAGCCTGACCGTGCTCCAGCGGGGCTGGTCGGCCATCCGCCGGCTCTCCCGTCTGGCGGCCGATCAGCGCTGGCAGGACGGGCAGAGGTAGGTGGTGCGGCCGGCGACGGTGACGCGCAAGAGCGGGGTGCGGCACCGGGGACAGCGCCCGTCGGGCTCGCCGCGCACGTGGTTCAGCCAGCCCGTCCGGCTCTCCAGGTAGTCGAACTCGTCCACCGCGATGCGCAGCACCCGCTTCATCGTGCGGAACAGGCGGGCCCGGCTGGCGGCGTCGAGATCCTCGATCCGCCGGCGCGGGTGGATCCTGGCCTGCCACAGGACCTCGTCGGCGAGCAGGTTGCCCACGCCGGCCAAGAACCGCTGATCCATCAGCGCAGCCTTCACGCCGCCGCGGCGCCGGGACAGCCGGTCCAGGAATTCCTGCCGGGCGACGTCGAGCGCGTCGGGCCCCAGGTCGGCGATGAGGTCCTTCAGCTCCGCCTCGTCGTGGGCCAGCCACACGCCGCCCAGCTTCCGCATGTTCCGGTACCGGAGCTCGCCGTCCTCGAACAGGAGCACCAGCCGGTCGTGGCGGTGCCGTTCGGGCTCCGCGCCCGACCAGACCAGGTCTCCGGTCATGCCGAAGTGAACGAGCAGCACCGGCCCGTCCACAGGGCACAGCAACCACTTGCCGTGACGGCGCGGCTCCCCGAA
>DASWJF010000062.1:0-5114 GCA_036397275.1 Actinomycetota bacterium | reverse complement strand
GGCGCCGAGACCGCGGCCACGATGGGGATCCCCGCCACCGCGGCCTTCTGAACGATCTCGAAGGAAACCCGCCCCGACACCAGCAGGATCCGCTCGGAAAGCGGCAGGTCGCCGGCGAGGAGCGCGTCCCCCACGATCTTGTCCACGGCGTTGTGCCGCCCCACGTCCTCCCGCAGCCCGAGCAGCTTCCCGTTCGGCGCGAACAGCCCGGCGGCGTGCAGCCCGCCCGTCTCCTCGAACACCCTCTGGCCCTCGCGAAGCCCCCCGGGGAGCCCTTCGATCACGCCGCGAGAGACCTCTGGGCCTGGGGTGACGGCGCGGCACTGGACCTCCACGTGCTCGAGGGCGGCCTTCCCGCAGATCCCGCATGAGGACGTGGTGGTGAAGTTCCGCTTGAGCCGGTCGGCGTCGAAGGGCCCGGTGAGGGTCACCGTCACCACGTTGTAGTGCTGCTCGTCGTCCTCTAGGTCCTCGCAGTAGCTGACCTTCCGGACGTCGTCGCGCCCCCCGATCAGCCCCTCGGTGAACAGGAACCCCACGGCCAGCTCGAAGTCGGCGCCGGGGGTGCGCATCGTGACCGACACCGGGACGGGGGCCTGGTCGGGACCCTCCACCCGGATCTCCATGGGCTCCTCGGTGACCAGCCGGTCGGCGAGCTCGTGGGCCGCGCCGTCCCGGACGGCGAGCACCCGGGCCCTGGTCACCGCGCGGCGAAGCGGGACGGGCTGGGCCACGAGCCCATTATGCGGGGTATCCTCACGGGGCCTTTGAACGGCGGGTCAGGAGGAGGCTCCGTCATCCATGAAGAGCGGGCTCGAGATCGCGCAGGAGGCCGCGCTTCGCCCCGTCGTCGAGGTCGCCGCGGCGGCGGGGATCGAGGCGGACGAGCTCGAGCCGTTCGGCCGGTACCGGGGCAAGGTATCGCCCTCGGTCCTGGACCGCCTGAAGGACCGCCCCGACGGGAAGCTCATCGTCACCACGGCCATCACCCCGACCAAGGCCGGCGAGGGCAAGACCACCACCGCCATCTCCTTGGCCCAGGGGTTGGGCAAGCTCGGGAAGAACGTCGCGATGTGCCTACGCGAGCCGTCCATGGGCCCGGTGTTCGGCATCAAGGGGGGCGGCACGGGCGGCGGCTACGCGCAGGTCGTGCCGATGGAAGACATCAACCTCCACCTGAACGGTGACTTCCACGCCGTGACGGCGGCCCACAACCTGCTGGCCTCCGCCCTGGACGCCTCGATCTATTTCGGGAACCCGCTTCGCATCGACCCGGGCTCCATCACATGGCCGCGAACGCTCGACGTGAACGCCCGCGAGCTCCGGTACACGGTGATCGGCCTGGGCGGCAAGGCTCACGGGTTCCCCCGCGAGAACCAGTTCGTCATCACCGCGGCCTCCGAGATCATGGCGGTCCTCGCGCTGGCCGATGACCTCCGCGACCTCCGGGCCCGGCTGGGGCGGATCGTCGTGGCCGACTCCGCGGACGGGAAGCCGGTGACGGCGGAGGACCTCAAGGTCGCCGGGGCCATGGCGGTGGTGATGAAGGACGCCGTGAAGCCGAACCTGGTGCAGACCCTGGAGGGCCAGCCGGTGCTGATCCACGCCGGGCCGTTCGGGAACGTCGCCCACGCGAACAGCTCGATCATCGCCGACCGGATCGCGCTGAAGCTCGCCGACCACATCGTGACCGAGGGAGGGTTCGGTTCGGACCTGGGGTTCCAGAAGTTCTGCGACATCGTGTGCCGGTTCGGGGGGTTCGTGCCCTCGGCGGCGGTGCTCGTCACGACGGTGCGCGCGCTGAAGTTCCACGGGGGGATGCGGTTCGAGGATCTCGCCGCCGAGGACCTCGACGCGCTCCGGGCGGGCTCCGGGAATCTCGCCGCGCACATCGACGTGGTGAAGGCCTACGGGTTGCCGTGCGTGGTCTCGATCAACCGGTTCCCCACCGACACCCCGGCCGAGCTCGAGCTGATCGAGGAGCTCGCCGCGAAGGCCGGGGCGGAGCGGGTCGTCTTGAACGACGGCTTCGCCCGGGGCGGCGACGGCGCCCTCGAGCTCGCGGAGGCGGTCGTGGAGGCCTGCGACCAGCCGAGCTCGTTCTCGCAGCTCTCACCGCCCGGGACGCCGATCAGGAGCCAGATCGAGGCCATCGCCACCCGGCTGTACGGGGCCGACGGGGTGGACTACCTGCCGCAGGCCGAGAAGGACATGGTCCGGATGGAGGCCCTGGGGTTCGGGGAGTACCCGGTGTGCATGGCCAAGACCCACCTGTCGCTTTCGCATGACGCCGCGATGCTGAACCGGCCGAAGGGGTGGCGACTTCCCGTGCGCGGCGTGGTGCCGAGCGCCGGCGCCGGCTTCGTGGTCGCGCTGTGCGGCGACATGCAGCGGATGCCCGGCCTGGGCAGGTCGCCCGCCTTCATGAACGTGGACATCGACGACGACGGCCGCACCGTCGGCCTGTTCTAGCCGGCGAGCGCTCCCTGTTCGACGCGGATCCACGCCGCCCGTGTGATGATGTCGTTCCGGTCGAAGTCGAAGATCCCGCCCTCGTCGGGTGCGGCCTCCCACACCGCCCCGCACTGCGGGCATACCCAAAGCGTCTGCGCCTCCGTCCCTTCGTCCCTGGGCGGCGCGCACGTGTGCAGCAACATGGACCGACCTCCCGGATCGAGCCTCGAATCACAGGCTTGTGATTCCCGGCTTTCAGGATACCCCGGGGAGGGCCCCAAGTGGCGTAACGGCCGCCGGTTCAGCTCCGGGGGCGCGTCTTTCCGGTGTCGTAGATGGGGAGCACGTCCACGGTTCCCGGGATCGTGCCCTCCCCCAGGGCCACCTCGACGGTGTTCCCCACCCGGGCCTCCCTGGCCGGTACCACGGCCATCCCGATCCGGCCGAATCGGGGGGAGTCGGTCGGACTGGTCAGGACGCCGATCTCCTCGCCGTCCTTCCGCACCGCGGCCCCGTACTCGGGGAGATCCTCGGTCCGAAGCTTCAGGGTCACGAACTTGTTCGGCGGGTTCTTCGCCACGGTCCGCAACCTGCCCTTGCCCAGGAACTCGCCCTTGGCGTCGAGCTTGACGAAGTGGTCGAAGTTGAAGTCGTACGGCGTGCGCTGGTGGGCCTCGTAGTCGTAGTCGGTCACGATCAGCCCGGCCTCGATCCGTAGGATCTCGATGGCCTCCACGCCGATCGGCCTGATACCGGCCTTGTTTACGACGACGTCCCACAGGTCGGCCGCGTTCGAAGGGTCGGTCAGGAAAAGCTCGTAGCCGAGCTCGCCCCCGAAGCCCGTGCGCGACAGGTAGACCGCCACGCCGCCCACCTTCACCGGCTCGGGGATGAACCGGAAGTACCGCAGCCCGCCGAGGTCGGCGTCGGTCAGGCCTTGGACCACCTCGCGAGCGCGCGGCCCGAGCACGCCGAGGTGCGGCATCCGGAGCGCGACCCATTCGAATCCCACGTCGAGGTCCTTCAGCGCGTCACCGAAGTACTCGTCGTGGTCCTTGCCGTTCGTCATGACCCACACGTGGTCATCCGACAGCTTGAACACGGTCCCGTCGTCGACCATCAGCCCGTCCTCGTCGAGGAAGGCGCCGTACCGAACCTGCCCCACGTTGAGGCCCAGGATGTCGTTCGAGTGGAGCCGCTGCGCCGCCTTCAGCGCGTCGGGCCCCCGGAAGTCCCATTTGTTGAGGGCCGAGACGTCCCACACGGCGACGTCGTCGCGGACCGCCTCGTACTCCTTGCGGACGTCGCCGAACCTCTCCACCCACAGCCAGCCGCCGTCGGCGATGTGGGTGCCGCCCGCGGCCAGGGCGACCTCGTGGAACGCGGTCTTCAGCGGTTCCTCTTCCGCCATCGTCTCTTCGCCTCCCGGGGACCCGATTGCGTATCGAACCACGGGTTTGACTCGTCGTTCAAGTCGAGGTCAGCGGCACCGGATCACGCCCTGGTCGGTCACGACGAGGTCCATGGGCCGGTCCCCCCGCCGATGGGGCACCTCGTCCACCACCTGCACCGCGAAGCACAGGCCGACCGTCACCGCGTCCGGACGGGTCCGCCGGAGGAACCGGTCGTAGAACCCGCCGCCGTAGCCGACGCGGTACCCGAGCCGGTCGAACGCCAAGCCGGGCGCCACCACCACGTCGACAGCCTCGGGCGGGAGGACGTCCCCCTCGGTCGGCTCCATCGCGCCGAACGACGCCTCGCTCACCGGATCGCCGGGCCGGTAGGTCACGGCAACGATGGTGCGGCCCCCCACTCTGGGCAAGGCAACTCGGCGTCCTTCGTCAGCGAGCCGTCGGATGGTGGGGCCGGTGTCGACCTCGGACCCGAACGACCAGAACGCCATCACCGTGGACGCTCCGTCCATCTCCGGCAGCGCGAACAGGTTCGTCCCGGCGGCCTCGCTCCGCCGCACCCGCTCCTCCGGCGGCAGCGCGTCGCGCACGGCACGCATCCGGTTGCGCAGCGCACGCTTGCGCTGCGCCAGATCCCCCTCGCCGCTCACGATGCGGGCCGGAGGTGCGGCAGCACGTGCTCGGCGATCAACTCGAGGCGGTCCGCCGGGCCGGCCGCCACGACGACGGCCCAGGACGCACCGGCCCTCTCCAAGCCCTGGAACCACCAGACGAGCGACGAGGCGCTCCCCGCCCACACGCTGGACTCGAGCAACCCCTTCCTTGCTCGGGCGTCCAGCATCTCCCCGGCCTGGTCCTCGTCCTTGCCTGCCAACACGATGCCGGCCCACGTCGCCTCCACCGTCCGCCCGGCCGCCGTCGCCGTCTCGCGGAGCAGGCCCACCTTCCCGGCGAACTCGGGGATCGACATCCCCCAGCCGTTCCAAGCGTCCGCCTCCCGGCCCGCGATCCGGACGACCTCGTCGGCGAACCCGCCGATCCAGACCGGCGGGCCCCCCGGCGTGACCGGCCGCGGGACGATGGGGCCCGCGACCGCCGGGACCGACGCGCCCCCCGGCCACGGCTCCCCTCGGAACAGCGCCTTCACCGCGCGGACCGTCTCCACCAGGTGCTCCCGGCGCTCCCGCTTGTCCAGGTACGTGAGCCCGTAGGCCTCGTGCTCCGGTCTGTCGATGGGGTCCCCGGTCC
>DASWJF010000061.1:0-3504 GCA_036397275.1 Actinomycetota bacterium | reverse complement strand
TGTAGTTCCCACGAAGGTTGTTGACATGAGGAGAGCCTCCTTCACGGTCTGGGGTTGACGACTCCGGACCGAGAGGAGGCTCTCGTGGGACATCGTAGGGCGGCTCTCACCCCGCTCGGCAGAAGGTTGGTGGTGGATCGGGTTCTCCTCGAGGGGTGGACTCAAGCGTCCACCGCTGCATCTGCTGGGGTCTCCAGAGCAACTGTGGCCAAGTGGGTGAAGCGCTACCGGGAGGAGGGGCTGCTTGGCCTCGAGGATCGCTCCTCCGCGCCTCACCGCCGACCCCACGCCCTGTCGCCTTGGCACGTACACCGCATCCTGCGGGCTCGCCGGCGCACGGGCGACGGTCCCCACCGACTGGGGCCGATGCTGGGGCATCCTCGGTCCACGGTCTATGGCGTGCTCCGCCGGCATGGATGCTCCCGGGTGCAGCACACCGACCGATCCACCAGGATCCCCATCCGCTACGAGCGGGAACGTCCGGGGGAGCTGGTGCATGTCGACGTGAAGAAGCTGGGACGCATCCCCCCTGGTGGTGGGCACCGGCTTCGCGGTCGGGCGGCCAAGGCCACCTCGAGGAGGGGTCGACGGCAAGGCTACGACTACCTCCACGTCGCCGTGGACGACCATTCCCGGGTGGCCTTCGTCCAGGTGCATCCGAACGAGCTTGGGCAGACCACGGCCCGCTTCGTGCTCGATGCCGCCGCCCACTTCGCCGAGCTCGGGGTGAAGATCGAGCGGGTGATGACCGACCGGCACCTGTCCTACACCAACTCCGGGGCCTTTCGGGAGGCACTTGTCCAGATCGGGGCTCGACATCTGGTCACCGCCAGGTACCGGCCTCAGACCAACGGCAAGGCCGAGCGGTTCATCCAGACCATGTTGAGAGAGTGGGCCTACCGACGGCTCTACACGTCAAACCAGCAGCGCCTTCGGGCCCTCCCCGGATGGCTCAGCTTCTACAATTGGCGCCGACCCCACACCGCGCTGGAAGGTCGACCTCCGTTCAGTCGGCTGTGACAACGTCGGTGGGAACGACAACTAGGCCACGACCCACAGCGCGTCTCGGGCCAGGCCGACCGAGAGCACCGTCCGGTTGCCCATGACGTCGCCATCGACCTGGACCGGGAACGGCCGCTCCGACGTCACCTCCACGTGAGAGGCATCGTGGCGATAGTCCATGTCGCGGCCCTTGACGTGGCGGGCGGAGCCGAACATCTGCCATGCGATCCGCAGCACCCTGCGGCGTGGAAGCGTGCGAGCCGACAGGACGTCGAGTCCTTCCTCCAGGGACGCTTGGGGTGTGACCCGAACCCCACGACCCTTGTAGTAGGTGTATGGGTCGGTCCGCCCGATCAGCACCGAGATGGCCGGCACCGGCTCGTCACCGTCCACGCTCACCGTGAGATCGGGGAACCGGCCCGCATATCTCGCGATCACCTCTCGCGCCACGGCCCGGAATGCCGCCCGCTCGAAAGCCTTCTTGGTCTTGGGGAACTTCGAGTCCAGGCGGGCCATGGCCGCCGCGTCGACCCCGGCGCCGCAGTTCACTCCGAAATACCTCCCGTCGGCCACCCCCAGGGTGAGCTTGCGAGCCTGCCCGTCGAGGGCTCGGGCGATCAGCACGCCGGTCGCCTCCACCGGGTCGAGCGGCATGCCGAGCGCCTGAGCCAGGATGTTCGTCGCACCCCCGGGGATGACGCCGAGGACGGCATCCGTTCCGGCGAGCCCGTTGACCACCTCGTTGATCGTCCCGTCACCGGAGAACACGACCACCAGATCGAGGCCGTCGAGCGCGGCCTGCGCGGCGACCTCGGTGGCGTGACCGCGCTCCGCCGTCTCCAGAACCTCCAGCTTGAAGTCGGCCGACAGCGCCTTCTCGATGACGGCCATGGTGGGCCGGGACACCGTCCGGGCCACCGGGTTCACGATCAGCAGGACGCGGTCGAACCGGCGCATGCCGTAAGGAGTATGACAGTCGAGAGCGGGGTGCCGCTCAGGCCCCGCCCGAGACAGGCGGGAGAAGCGCAACTTCCTCGCCGTCGGCGAGCGGCCGAGCCTCGGAGGCGCGTTCGCCGTCCACCACCACCGAGCCGGCCCGAGCCACGTTGGCGAAGCGCTCGCCGTAACGCTCAGACAGCGAAGCGACGACCTCGCCCACGGTCCGGCCCTCGGCCTGCACGTGAGCGTCGCCGGCCAGCTCCCGAAGGGCCGCGAACAGGCGAACGCTCACAGTGGCCATGATCGCCAGGGTACCGTCGTCACGTGCCCCTGTTACCCTCGGCTGGCCGTGGCCGCCATCGTCCTCCTGTCCGATCGTTTCCCCGACGACGTCCTTCCGGCGCTCGGCTCGGTCGGGCTCGACGCGAAGTCGGAACCGCTCGCGGTGGCGTCCCTGGCCGATGCCCTGGACCTCTCGCCCGAGCTGGTCCTGGTGGACGCGGCGGAGAACCCGGCGCAGGGCCACGCCGTGCTCCGGGCCCTCCGGGAGGCGGGGGGGCGGACCCCGGCGGTAGCCGTTGTCGAACGGCGGGATCTGGAACGGTTCGCCTGGGACCAGGTGGCCGACGAGGTCCTGTACCCCTCTGCCCCTGAAGCCGAGATCCGGGTCAGGCTCTCGATGCTCAGGCGCCGGGCGGGCACCGGTGACGGGAGCACCGTCCGCCTGGGGTCGCTGACCCTCGATACAGACACCTACCAGGTGACCGTGGCCGGCCGGGGGCTGGACCTCACGTACAAGGAGTTCGAGCTGCTCCAGTACCTCGCGTCGCGGCCCGGCCGGGTTTTCACCCGTCCGGCCCTGCTCCGCGAGGTCTGGGGATACGACTTCTACGGCGGGACGCGGACGGTGGACGTCCACGTCCGCCGGCTGCGCTCCAAGCTAGGCCCCGAGCACGAGAGCCTGATCGAAACGGTCCGCGGCGTGGGGTATCGGGCCGCCGACCTCTGACGGCACGCAGGTCGCGTCGGATGTCCGCTCGGAGGTTTCGCCGTCCGGCCGGTGGGAAGGTTCCCTGCGATGGGAGCGATGCTACCGTCCATACGAGACTTCCGGCGGTGGAGTCATGAGCTGGAGTCGGCCGTCGACGACGGGGTCGACGAGGTGCGGAAGTGGCTGGCCACCCCGCAGGGTCGGTTCCTGCGATCGCTCGCTGCCCGAATGCTCATCGTCAGCGTTCCCCTGATCGTTCGGCACCCGTTCTTCAAGACCCCAGTCGGCCGGCTCGTGGAGCTGGCAGGAGGCGCCGCCATCCTGGTCAAGCTGGCCGAGCTCCTTCGCGACTGGGACCCGCAGCTGGAGACGGCGCCGGGTGCTCGCACGACCCTGCCGTAACGAACTGTTTACGCGGCGGAAACCTCGTCGCGCCGGTTGGCCCCTACCCTTGGTTCGTCCACGAGACGGAAGGAGGAAGGCGCGGTGACCACGCCGAAAGACGTCCTCTCCCTGGCCAAGGAAGCGGGAGCCGAGATCGTCGATCTGCGGTTCTGCGACCTGCCGGGGCT
>DASWJF010000060.1:0-13469 GCA_036397275.1 Actinomycetota bacterium | reverse complement strand
ACGGTTCGGCTTCAGGGATCCGTCGGCCAGACGATCGAGCTCGAGGAGCACGCTGATCATCCGGTCGAGCTTGCGGGCGTTCGTCGCGAGCTGGCGCACCATCTCCGGGCCGTCGCGGGAGTCGGGATCGTGGTGCTTGAGTGCGAGGGTGATCCCGAGGATCGACGTGAGGGGCCGACGAACCTCGGTGGCCACGGCGTCCTGGAGGGCGCTTCGCTCCTTGTCGGCCACGACCGCCACGGGCTGACCGCCCTTGGCCTCCGCCAACCTGGCGTTGATCTCCTGCAACTGCTCGTCCAGGGCCCGGGCTCGCTCGCTCTCGGCGTGCAGACGCTCCTCGGCCCGGCGCGCTCGCTCCTCGACCCCGGCGTACTCCCCCCGGGCCTGCTGGAGGTGCTCGAGGAGCTCCGCGCTCTTGGCCGCGGTCTGGGCCGCCTGCTCCTCCACTGCCTGCATGCGCACGTCGGCCTGCTTGGCCTGAGCCTCCGCGACCAGCAGGCGCGTGGCGGCCTGGTTCGCGTCTTCCTCCGCGGCATGGAGGCGCTCGGCGACCTCGCGGGCCTGCTCCTCCGCGGCCTGGGCGCGAAGCTCCGCCTGCCCGGCCTGCTGCTCCGCGGCCCGAGCGCGAAGCTCGGCCTCTCGCACCTCGTCGGCCGCCGCGCGGGCGCGAAGCTCGGCCGCTCGAGCTGGTCCTCCTCCGCCAGGAGGCGCTCCGATGCCTCCTTCAGCTGCTCGGCGGCTTCGGCGACGGCCATGCCCACGGCAACGATGCGCCGGGCCACCTCGTCCCCGTCGAGCGGGCCGACCTCGACCTCCATCCTTTCGCTCATCCTCACCTCACCTGTTCGGTCGTTGGGAACTGACTCGCGCGGGCGCGTCCGGCGCGGACCGGCCCATCGCCGCTTCGAGCTCCTTGATCCGGGCCTCGGCGGCTTGAAGCCCGGCCTCCAACTCGCGAAGCCGCTCGGCCGTGGCGTCCTCGGCCTGGACCCGGCCCTCCAGGACCTTGACCTGGTCGACGGTCCGCTCGAACCGCGACTGGAGCCCGTTGAAGTTCTGCTCGGTGGCGACCGCTCGCTCCTCGGCTGCCTTCCGGGCCTGCTCGATCTGCCGGAACCCGGGATGCATGTACGCCGGCGAGGAGTCGTCGGCTGGTATCGGTTCCCGCCGGGAGCGCCTGGACCGGAAGGGCCCGCGGTGGGGCTCGTTCGGCCGCGTCGGGACGTCCGCCGTGTCAGTCTGCTTTCGGCGGAGGCTCGGGACGGGCAGGTGCGTGGGGAGCAGGGTCAAGAGGAAGAGGAGGAGGGTGACGACCAGCGCCACGGTGAGGGCGGTCTTCACCTGGGACCAGGTGCCCCCGGCCGCCGCGATCGTCTCCGCCGGCTGGTCCATCTCGGCCATGGCGACCGCTCCCCGGGACGAGGGCCACATGGGGACGAACGTCTGGAGCGTTCGCCCCTGGATCCGGCTCTCGGGGAAGCCTTCGGCCACCCGGTCGAGGAGGCCGCGGAGGTCGGTGGCGCGGGTGCCCATCAGGCTCTCGTCGGCGGCGAACAGCACGCGGGCCTGCGGGGACCAGATGATGACGGCGTCGACCGGCCCCCGAGAGGTGATGGCTTCCCGGACGCCACCGGCCAGACGGTCGTAGCGGGCGCCGGTGACCGGCCCCGCCACATCCTTCTTGGTGACCATGGAAGCAAGCTGTTCCCCCGCGAGCAAGGCCTCGTCCTCGGCGGCCTCGGTCGCGCTGCTCCGCTCGCTTCCGGCGAGGAACACGCACCCGCCGATACCGAGGGCGAGCAGCAACGACAGGGTCGCCCAAAGCGACCGTCGCTCACGCTTGGCAACGGTTCCCAACACGACGCCTCCGGAGGCTCGTTGGTCGCACGCTGAGTATCGGCACACGGGTGGGTCGGATGCATCCGCCCTATGACGGATTAGTCCGAACTGGCCAGTCCGTCGGTCCACCCGGATCGAGGGGTCATCGGGCTACGCCTTTCGACCCGACCCGCCGTGGATGGCCGTTCTCCTGCGTCGAGCCCGGTCCTTTGGGCCGTGTCGGAGGAGGTGGGTAAGCTTCGGCCCATGCTTGCCCTCCGAGCGGATCCCTGGACGCCGGAGTACGGCCTTGGGTTCCAGGCCCGGGTGGACGAGACGCCCGCGCGGGCGGACCCGTTCGTCGAGACGGAGGACTGGGCCCGCCCCGTCGTCCCTGCGCCGGCGGAGCCGGGCACCATGTGGTTCGTGGACGGCGTCCGCCGCGTGGAGCTCCGGTTGATCGCCGACGACGAGGGCGGACGCCGGGCTCCGGGGCTGTTCGGGTCGTTCGCCGTGGGGGCCGTGCGGTGCGACCGGCGGGCGGCGTTCGGCGAGCACGCAGTGAGCCGATCGGTGGTGGTGGGCGGGGGCCTCCGGGCCGATCGGGTGGAGGTCGAGGTCGGCGCCGACCGCCTCGTCTACGAGCCGGCCACCGAGCCCGGGACCGATCCCGACGTCCCGCTGTTCGGTCTCCAGAAGTCGATGCAGGCCGCGGAGGCGGCGCTCGCCGCGCGCATCGCGGAAGGCGGCGAGGGCCTGGTGCTCGCCGACGGACGCCTGGGGTTCCTCGATGCCACCCGCAGCCCCGTGGTCGGCGTGGTGAAGCGGTTCGTGCGGGCCTACCTGGATCCGGAACAGGACGCGCTGCTGCCACGGCTTTCCCCGGGCGAGCGAACGCCGCTGTTCGGGCTGGTGTACGAGGGGCAACCCCTCGAGCGCTACGCGTGGTACACGCGGCTCGTCCCCCGCAGGCCGGCCTGGCACGACCACGCCGGGCTCGTTCGGTGCGAGGTCCGCGCCGGCGTCGGCCTCGACGGGGCGAGGGCGCTCTCCGACCGCGTGAGCGCCCTGCTTCCCGGGTTCGCCGGGCGGCCGACCGACCCCCGGTTCCCCCAGAACCTGGTGCCGGTCTCGGCCCTCGAGGGGTGGCTCCAGCACCGCATGGGACACCGGGGACTGATCCGAAGGGCGCTCACGGCGTGGTTGACCGAACAGGCAGCGTGAGCGCCGGAGGGAGGCGGGCGTGAACGAGCACGACGTGAGCGAGCGGGTGGGGATGGTGCTCGGCACCGAGGACGCCACACCGCTCACGTTCTGGGTTGGGGTCGCGCCGGAGGCCTACCTCCAGCTCGACGACGCGGTCGTGGTGGACACCGAGGTGCCCGGCCGGGGGCCGCTCCGGATCGCCGGCATCGTGCAGGACGTCCGGGCCCGGCACGAGGGAGCGCAGTTCGACACCGACGTGTTCCTGGTGGATCGGGGGGTGCTGCCGGTCGATACCGCCGTGGCCGCACAGGTGGTCGCCACGCGGTTCGAGCCCGAGATCTTCGTGCCGCCGATGCCGGGGCTGCCGGCGTACCGGGCCAGGGGCAAGGACCGGGACGAGGCCCTGTACTTCGACCAGATGGAGCGGCGGGTCCCGGCGGGCCTCACCCGCGACGGCGAGCCGGTCTTCCTCGACCTCGACTTCCTCGACGGCTCGCGCGGCGCGCACGTGAACATCTCGGGCATCTCCGGCGTCGCCACGAAGACGACGTACGCGCTGTTCCTGCTGTACGCGCTGTTCCACTCGGACGTGCTCGGCCGCTACGCCGCGAACACGAAGGCCATCGTGTTCAACGTCAAGGGCGAGGACCTGATGTGGCTGGACACGCCGAACGCGAAGCTGCGCGACGCCGACCGCGAGGACTACGGGCGATTGGGGCTGCCGGCCGGCGCGTTCGGGTCGGTGGGGCTGTGGGCGCCGGTCCGGCCCGACGGGGGCGGGCAAGCCGTCCCGCACGTCGAGGGCCGCTCCCAGGGCGTGACCGCTTACTACTGGACGGTCCGCGAGTTCGTGCGAGAGAAGTTCCTGCGGTTCATGTTCGCCGAGGCCGAGGACGAGCGGTCGCAGATCGCCGACCTGGTGGCGCGGGTGGAGTCGTACATGGACCGCGAATGCGGGGACGACCCGGAGAACGACGCGACGGTGCTGTTCGGTGACTACCCGGTCGAGGACTTCGCGTCGCTCTGCGAGACCATCCGGGAGCAGGTGGAGGACGAGCACTCGCCCTGGCGAGGGCGCCTGTCGGATGCGACCGTCGCGGCCTTCGTCCGGCGCCTGGACGCGGCCAGGTTCCGCATGGGGCACCTGATCTGGGGCCGGCAGGCGGAGCACCCCGAGCGCCACCGGATCGACTGGGAGGCCAACCAGGTCACGGTCGTCGACATCCACAACCTCCACGACCGCGCGAAGCGCTTCGTCACCGGCGTCGTGATCAAGCGGCTGTTCGAGCACAAGGAGCGGATGGGCCGGCGAGAGCCGCTGGCCTTCATGGTGCTCGACGAGCTGAACCGGTACGCCCCGCGGGAGGGGTGGAGCCCCATCAAGGAGGTCCTGCTGGACGTGGCCGAACGGGGCCGTTCGCTCGGCATGATCCTGGTGGGCGCGGAGCAGACCGCCAGCGAGGTCGAGCGGCGGATCATCGCGAACAGCGCGTTCCGGGTGGTGGGCCGGCTCGACACGGCCGAGGCGCAGCGGAGCGAGTACGGGTTCCTGCCGGCGGTGACGCGCTCCCGGGCCTCCATCCTCAAGCCCGGCTCGATGATCCTCCAGCAGCCGCACATCCCGGTGCCGCTGCAGATCCGCTTCCCCTTCCCGTCGTGGGCCACCCGGGCCGACGAGGCCGCGTCCTCCGGCGGGGATCCCTTCCAGTCGTTCGAGGGGGACTGAGCGGGTGCGGTTCCTGCACACCGCCGACTGGCACGTCGGCAAGGCCATCCGGGGACGATCGCGGTACGAGGAGTTCGCGGCCGCGCTCGACCAGGTCGTGGGCATCGCGGGGGAGGAGGGGGTCGACGCTGTGCTGCTCGCCGGCGACGTGTACGAGCACCGTGCGGCGGCGCCGGAGGCCGACTCGATCGTGTTCGACGCGCTGCTCCGGCTTCACGACGCCGGCATCCGGGTGGTGGCGATCCCGGGCAACCACGACTCCGCGCTGCGGCTGGAAGCCCTCGGGAAGCTGCTCCGGCCGATCGGCGCGGACGTCGCGCCCCGGGTGCTGCCGCCGGACGAGGGCGGGATCGTCGAGGTCCCCTCCCGCGACGGCTCCGAGGTGGTGGGGGTGGCCTGCGTGCCGTTCGTCCCGGAGCGCCGGTTCGGGGACGCCGCGGCCCTGTTCCAGGCCTCGGAGAGCTGGTACTTGTCGTACGCCGAGGGCATCGGCGAGCTGCTCGCCGCCATGGCCCGCGGCTTCCGACCGGACCGGGTGAACGTCGTGCTGGCCCACCTGTTCACCGATGGCGCGTTGCTCGGAGGCGGCGAGCGTGAGATCACCATCGGGATGTCGTATGCGGTCTCGCCATCCAGGCTGCCCGGCGACGCCGCCTACGTTGCGCTCGGCCACGTGCACAAGCCGCAGTCGGTCAAGGGGTCACCCTCTCCGGCCCGTTACGCCGGCTCGCTGATCCAGCTCGACTTCGGTGAGATCGACCAGAAGAAGTCCGTCGCGGTCGTCGAGGCCTCGCCGGGCAAGCCGGCGCGGGTCCGGGAGGTGCCGCTCACGGCCGGCCGATCCCTCGTCGACGTCCGGGGAACGTTCGACGAGATAGTGGCCGCGGCCGGAGATCGGGGCGACGCGTACCTGCGGGTGTTCGTGAAGACCGACGGGCCCGTCCCCGGCATCGCCGACCGGGTGCGCGAGGCCCTGCCGAACGCCCTCGACGTGCACCTCGACTACGAACGACAGGAGCCGGAGCTGGAGGTGGAGCCCGTCTCATCGCTCCGCCCGCGCGATCAGTTCGTGGCCTACCACCGGGCGCACCATGGCGCGGAGCCCCCGCCCAGGGTCCTCGAAGCCTTCGACGAGGTCCTGCTCCTCGAGACCGAGGGCGCCTGATGCGCCCGGTCCGCCTGGAGCTGAAGGGGTTCACGGCCTTCCGCGACGCGCAGGCCGTCGACTTCGACGGCCTGGACCTGTTCGCCATCGCCGGCCCGACCGGGTCGGGGAAGTCCTCGATCCTCGACGCCATCACGTACGCGCTCTACGGGTACGTCGAGCGGGTCGGGAAGCAGGTGGGGCAGCTGGTCAGCCAAGGCCAGCCCCGCATGGCGGTGACCTTCGAGTTCGCCGTGGGGGACGAGCGGTACCGCGTGACTCGAACAACACCGTCCCAGGGCGCCACCAAGATCATGCTCGAGCGATGGGAGGGCGCCGACTGGCGGCAGGCCGGCGAGGGAGCGGATCACGTGCGCGAGGCCGACGCGATGATCCGGGAGGCGGTCGGGCTCGACTACGACGCGTTCACCCGCTCGGTGTTGCTCCCGCAGGGCAGGTTCGCCGAGTTCCTGGTGGGGGACGCCAAGGACCGGCGCGCCATCCTCACGGAGCTCCTCGGGCTGGAGCTCTTCACCAGGCTGCGCGAGCGCGCCGGCGACCTGGCGCGCGCGTCCGCCGCTTCCGCTCAGGCCAACGAGCGGCTGCTGGAGACCGAGTACGCGGGGGTCACCGAGGAAGCGGTGGCGGAGGCCGAGTCCGTTGCGGTGGCGGCGGCCTCGGCCGAGCGGGCCCTGTCGGAGGCCGAGGCGAACGCGCGGGAGATCGCCTCCCGGTGGGCCGCCGCCGAGGGCGAGCTCCGGGAGATCAACCGTTGCGCGGCCGACGCGCGGGCGGCGGCCGGCGCAGCCCGCGCCTCGGCCCTGGCGCTCCAGGACCTCGCCGCGAAGCTGGCGGAGGCGGAGAGTGCGGCCCGGGACATGACGAAGGCGTCGGCCACTAGCGCGAAGGCCGCCCAGCGCGTCGCGAGCGCCCGGGCCAAGGCGGAAGGTGAGTGGGGCCGGGTGCCGGAGCTGGCCGCCCTCCGGACCAAGGCCGAGGGTCTGGCGGAGCGGGAGGAGGCGCTCGGGGAGGCCGAGGCGGAGCATGAGACCGCGGCGGCCCGACGCCCGTCACTGGAGGAGGCCATCCGCGCCGCGGAGGCGGCGCTGGCGAAGCGGGCGGCCGCGGCCCAGAAGGCCGCGGCCGCCCTGGAAGCCGCCCGGGAGGCCGTGGACCGGGCGACCCACGCGGATCTCGTGGCCGCCGTCCGGGCCGGCGTGCACCCGGGCGAGGCCTGCCCGGTGTGCGGCGCTCCCGTCAAGACCCTCCCCAAGACCTCGAAGGGCGCCGGGCTGGACCGAGCCAGGACGGTCGCGACGAAGGCGCAGGACGCCGCGGAGGCGGCCGAGCGGACGACACGCGAGGCCGAGCGAGGGCGGGACGCCGCCCTCTCTGCTGCCCAGCAGGCGGTGCACGAGATCGAACGGCTCGAGAGAGAGGTTGCCAAGCGGCGGAAGGAGCTCACCGCGACCGGGAGGGACGTGGCGAAGGCCTTCGGCGGAACGTTGCCCCCTGCCCCGGTCGCCACGCTCGACGAGTGGATCGACCGGCTCGAGGCGCTGGAGGACGAGGAGTCGGAGACCCGAGAGGCCGCTCAGGAGGCGGAGCGGGCGGCGAACCTGGCCGAGCGGGCTCGCGACGCACTGCTCGGCTCGGTCGCTGAGCATCGAGCCCGCCTCGACGCGCTCCCCGCGTCGGGGATCGTGGAGCGAGCCGGAGCGATCGCAGGCCCAGGGTTCACGGCCCCCAGCCTCCCCACGTTGGCGGGGGCGAAGAGGGACGCGGGTGCGGTGCTCGAGCTGGCCGTGGGACTCGCCGACGGCCTGGAGGAGCTCGCGGAAGGCCTGGACGCGCAGGCCGCGGAGCGGGAGGAGGGGGAGCGGCGCTTCCTGGAGGAGGCCGAGGCGGTCGTCGAGGGCGTGGTGGAGTCGCCGGGCACGCTCGCGGGGCTGCTCGACGCGGTGGCCGAGGCGTGCCGGACGGCCGCGGCCGTGCGCGCCACCACGCAGAAGGAGGCCTCGGGGATGCGCGAGCGGCTGGACAACGCGGCCAAGCTGCTGGATGAGGTCACGGTGGAACGAGGCCGGGCCGCAACGTTCGACGCCCTTTCCAGGGAGCTTCGGGCCGACCGGATCGTGGCCTTCCTTCAGATCGAAGCCCTCCAGATCCTGGCGGCGGGGGGATCCCGGCACCTGTCCACGTTGTCGGGCGGGCGGTACGGTCTGGCGTTCGACGAGGATGAGTTCTTCGTCATCGACAGGTGGAACGGCGACGAGCGGCGGAGGGCCCGGACGCTGTCCGGCGGCGAGACCTTCCTGGCATCGCTCGGCCTCGCGCTGGCGCTGTCCGAGCAGGTGCGCGCGCTCTCCGTCGCCGACCGGGCCCGGCTGGACAGCCTGTTCCTGGACGAGGGGTTCGGCACCCTCGATCCCGAATCGCTCGAGGTCGTCGTGGAGGCCATCGAGCACCTCGGGGGCGACGGGCGGATAGTGGGCGTCATCACCCACGTGCAGGAGCTGGCCATCCGGCTCCCGGCCCGGATCGAGGTCGAGAAGTCGCCCCGGGGGAGCCGGCTGCAAGTCCTGAGGTAGTTGGTCAGGCGGGCGTGACGACCTTGTCGATCACGTTCCACGTGTCCCCGTCCCACCGAATCGTCGTGGTGCGGAACCGGCTGGGGCAGCAATGGGAGTCGCCGGGCTCGTAGACGGCCGCCCGGATCCGAAGCGCGCCGTCCGCGACCTGGATCTCGGTGTCGCACGTCGTTCGGCGGAAGATCTCGGTGGCGAAGCCGGCGCCGCTCTCGACGACCCGCCACACGCCGCATGCCCCGCTCCCGCCCATGTCCTCGAACGTCAGGGCATCGACGACCGCGTCCCCGGTGAGGTCCGCTGCGTCGAACCGCACGCCCAGGACGCCCGCCGCGGGCGGGTCGGTGAACGCGTAGACCACGCGCCAGGGAGGGCGATCCGGGAACCGCTGCCACACCGCGAACCCGTGCTCGGCTGCGAACGGGTCGGCGCCCCGGGTCCAGGCCAAGCCGACCTGCGCGACAGGGTCCTCCGGTGGAGTGAGGTACGAGGTGGAGATGACCTCAGCCCCGGGCGGCGCCAACGATTCGACCGGGAGTTCCTCCGGCGGCACGGGCCTCGAATACGTTGCCGGTCCGTCGGAGGGGAGGTCGATCGCGGGGGACGGCGTGGGCGAAGGAGTGAGGGGAGGAGAGCTCGGGCTCGGAGACGGGCCGTCCTGCGGCGTGGCGGTAGCCGATGGGCTCGACGGGGGAACCGACTCACCACCGCACGCCGAAACCACGAGCGCGAGGAGCGCGAGGGCGGCGATGCGGCGCATTCACGGCCATGCTACCGGCCCCGGCCTGCTTCGGATCGCTGCCCTCGTCCGGTACAGTCCCCTCCATGACTCGATGGAACCTCACACCGAAGACCGTCTCCGCCTCCCAGGTGACCCTGGTCCAGCTCATGGAGATCACCGACGCGAACATCGCCGGCATCGTCCACGGTGGCACCGTGATGAAGCTGGTCGACACGGCCGCCGGCCTGGCCGCCATGAAGCACTGCGGGGGCCTGGCGGTGACCGTCACGATGGACTCCATGTCCTTCCTCGCCCCCGTGAGGATCGGCGACACCGTCACCGTGAAGGCCTCGGTGAACGACGTGGGCGAGACGTCGCTGGAGGTCGGGGTCCGCGTGGAGTCGGAGAACATCATCGCCGGGGAGCGAACCCATACCGGCAGCGCGTACCTGGTGTTCGTGGCCCTCGACGAGAAGGGGAAGCCTCGCCAGGTGCCGCCCGTCCTGGCCGAGACCCCCACCCAGCTCCGCCGCCAACGGGAGGCCAAGATCCGCCGGGAGACCCGGCTGGCCCACAAGAAGGCCATCCTTGAGCACCGAGACGAGGTGGTCCCGGAGCAGGCGCCCGTCGAGGAGGGCGCCGAGGGCCCCGGCTCCGACTCCGACGGCGGCGACCCCGATCGAGCCCGCAAGCAGCGCCACCTCCGCCTCTGACGTCTCCGACCGGCCGCCCGATCGCGACGGGTCCCATGAAGGACAATGGAGGCGTCCGAGCACGCCCACGGGGAGGCGCAGCCATGACCGAGGGGTTCGCCGGCGTGAAGGGCCGGCTGGAGACGGCCGGCGGTCCGGTCGAGATCCACCGCCTCGACCGGCTGGCCGAGCACGGGGCCGGCGACGTGGCCCGGCTGCCCCACACCGTGAAGATCCTCCTGGAGAACCTGCTCCGCCGAGCGGGCGGGCGCGACGTGACCGAGGAGGACGTCCTGGCCCTGGCGAGCTGGCCGGTCCCGGCGACGGCGGCGAACGTGGCGTTCATGCCGGCGCGGGTGCTGATGCAGGACTTCACCGGCGTGCCGGCCGTGGTGGACCTGGCGGCCATGCGCTCGGCCATGGCCCGGGCCGGAGGCGACCCGAAGCGGGTCAACCCCCTGGTGGACGTGGACCTCATCATCGACCACTCGGTGCAGGTGGATCTGTTCCGGACCCCCCAGGCCTACGAGGCCAACATCGAGTGGGAGTACCGGCGGAACGGCGAGCGCTACGCCTTGCTGCGGTGGGCACAGCAGGCGTTCGACGGGGTGCGCGTGGTTGCTCCCGGGGCCGGGATCTGCCACCAGGTGAACCTGGAGCACCTGGGCAAGGTGGTGACCGTGAAGGACGGGGTGGCGTTGCCCGACACCCTGGTGGGGACCGACTCGCACACCACGATGATCAACGGGCTCGGCGTCCTGGGATGGGGAGTGGGCGGGATCGAGGCCGAGGCGGCCATGCTGGGCCAGCCCATGTTCCTGCCGCAGCCGGTGGTACTCGGCGTTCGCGTGACCGGCGCCCTACCGGCCGGAACCACGGCGACCGACCTCGTCCTCACGCTCACCCAGATGCTCCGGGCCCACGGGGTGGTGGGGAAGTTAGTGGAGTTCTTCGGGCCGGGGTGCTCGACGCTGGAGCTGGCGGACCGGGCCACCCTGTCGAACATGTGCCCCGAGTACGGCGCGACGGCCGCGTTCTGGCCGGTGGACGAGGAGACCCTGCACTACCTCCGGTTCACCGGGCGCGAGGACCGGGTAGACCTGGTGGAGCGGTACGCGAAGGAGCAGGGGCTGTTCCGAACCGACGCCGATCCCGAGCCCGTGTTCAGCGAGGTCCTCGACCTCGACCTCGCGAGGGTCGAGCCGTCGGTGGCCGGGCCGAAGCGCCCCCAGGACCGGGTGGCGCTGCCGCGGGTGTGGACGTCGTTCGTGGAGGCGTTCCGAGACCGGCTGGAGCCCGACCCCGAGCCGACCGAGGTGGGCCGCCTGCTCGACGAGGGCGGCGCCCAGACCGGGATCACCGAACCGGCCGTCGATACGGACCGGATCGTCGACCCGGAGCGGAACCCGGAGCCAGTGCGGTTGAACGACGCGGTGGTTCGGCACGGGTCGGTGGTCATCGCGGCCATCACGAGCTGCACGAACACCTCGAACCCCACCGTGATGCTTGCCGCGGGCCTGCTGGCCAAGAAGGCCGTCGAGGCGGGGCTGGAGACCAAGCCGTGGGTGAAGACGTCGCTCGCGCCCGGCTCGCGGGTCGTCACCGACTATCTGGACGCCGCGGGGCTCAAGCCGTACCTGGACAAGTTAGGATTCGCGCTCGTCGGGTTCGGCTGCACGACGTGCATCGGGAACTCCGGGCCGCTGCCCGACGACGTCGCGCAGGCCGTGCAGGACAAGGACCTCGCGGTGGTCGCCGTCCTGTCCGGCAACCGGAACTTCGAGGGCCGCATCCATCCGCAGGTGCGGGCCAGCTACCTGGCGTCGCCGCCGCTCTGCGTGGCGTACGCGCTGGCTGGTCACGTGGAGCTCGACCTGACGAAGGAGCCGCTCGGCGTCGGACACCGCGGCGAGCCCGTGTATCTCCGCGACATCTGGCCTTCGGCCGACGAGGTGCGTGAGGCCATCGCGCGGTCGGTCTCGCCCGAGCAGTTCAAGGACCAGTACGGTCGCATCTTCCAGGGGGACGAGCATTGGAACGCCCTGCCCTCGCCGACAGGGCCGATGTACGAGTGGGACGCGGAGTCGACCTACGTGCGGGAGCCGCCTTTCTTCGAGGGACTCGCGCCGGAGCCGGCCGAACGGGGTGACATCGTTGACGCCCGGGTGCTGGTGAAGGTGGGCGACTCGATCACGACCGACCACATCTCGCCGGCCGGTTCGATCAAGCCGGACTCGCCGGCGGGCGCGTACCTGATCGAACACGGCGTGGAGCAGCGCGATTTCAACAGCTACGGGTCACGCCGGGGCAACCACGAGGTGATGATGCGGGGGACGTTCGCCAACGTTCGTCTCCGAAACGAGCTGGCGCCGGGGACCGAGGGACCGTGGACGACCCACCTCCCGAGCGGCGAGCGAGCGACCATCTACGAGGCCGCTCTCAGGTACCGCGACGAAGGGGTGCCGCTCCTCGTGATCGCGGGGAAGGAGTACGGGTCGGGCTCGTCGCGGGACTGGGCGGCCAAGGGCCCCGCGCTTCTCGGGATCCGGGCGGCCATCGCGGAGAGCTTCGAGCGGATCCACCGCAGCAACCTGGTGGGGATGGGCGTCCTGCCCCTCCAGTTCGCCTCGGGCGAATCCGCGGCGTCGCTCGGGATGACCGGCAGGGAGTCGTTCACGATCCGGGGGCTCTCGGAGGGGATCACGCCGGGGCAGGACGTGACGGTGACGGCCCGCGGCGACGACGGCGGCGAGATCTCGTTCCGGGCCACGGTGCGGATCGACATGCCAGCCGAGGTGGAATACTATCGCCACGGCGGCATCCTCCAGATGGTCCTCAGTCACATGCTCGCCTCCTGAGTCAGCCGGGCGATGATCGTTCGCCACATCGGCTGCTCATCCCTTCGCCTACCGCACGATGAAGACCGGGCACTCGGCGAGGTGCAATACTCGGTCGGTGACGCTCCCGAGGAACAGCTCCTCCCACTCGGACAGGCCGCGGGAGCCCATCACGATGAGCCCGGCGCCCTGCTCCTTCGCTGCCTCCACGATGGCGCGCGGAACCCGGCCTTTCGGGGCCGTTTCGACCTCGCCCCGTGCGCTCACGCCGGCGTCCTTCAGCGTTCGTACGATCTCGTCCACGAAGTCGGAGGCCTCGTCCGGCTGCTCGACGTCGTAGGCGCCGAGCTCGGTGATTTGCCGCTCGAGGACGTGGAAGACCAGGACCTCTGCCCCGTACTTCTTTCCGATGTCGGCAGCCACGTCCGCGGCCTTCCGGCTGCTGACGGAGCCATCCGCTGCAAGCAAGATCCGCTCGAACATCGCTCTCGCCTCCTTTGCTCGCCGCCCTGCGGGGCAGGTCCGGCGGCCTCGAAGTCACGTTCCCCGGCGCCGGCGCCGGCGGCGTCTACGGCCTGTCGGTCGCTCGCCCGATCTGCTCGTACCAGCGCCGCGTGTTCTCGACGTGTGCCAGGGGCTCCGTGGCGTGGGGGCAGGACAGTGGGTCCTCGCACGGGGGGTTGCCCTCCATCGTGAAGAAGTTGAACCGGCAGTAGTCGCAGAACACGTTCAGCTCC
>DASWJF010000059.1:0-4123 GCA_036397275.1 Actinomycetota bacterium | reverse complement strand
GCTGGGGATCTACGCGGGCGGGCCGGGCATGCCGTCCGCGCCCATGCACCGGGAGGGGCCCGCGTGCTTCGTGCACATCAGGACCGCCGCGGGCGCGGTGGCCGCCGTGGTCCAGGCCCTGGCCAAGCTGGAGGAGGTGTCAGGGCTCGCGGTGGTCGCCGGGGACTACGACGTGCTTGCCGAGGTCCCCCTCGGGTGGGAGCAGGCGGCCCCGGTGATCCTTCGGGAGATCCACACGATCCCCGGCGTGCAGACCACTACGACCTTGGTGGGGATCCCGGAGTTCGGCGAGGACGTCGACGAGGACCGCGACCAGTTCTCGACCTGGCCCTAGCTCCGCGGGGGCCCGGGACCGCGCTACACCCTGACGTTGGAGAACCGAAGGTGCTCCTCCGTCAGCCGAATCTCCTCCACCTCGATCGCCCCCGAGTCCGCCAGGAACCCCAGCACCCGATCGACCAGCCACTCGGGGGCCGACGCGCCCGAGGTCAGACCGACCACATCGGCGCCCTCCAGCCAGGCCGGGTCGACCTCGGTCTCGTCATCCACCAGATGGGCCGGGGTCCCCAGCTCCCGGGCCACCTCTGCCAGTCGGTTGGAGTTGGAGGAGTTGTCCGAGCCGATCACGAGGACGACGTCCGATCGCCGGGCCACCTCCTTCACCGCGTCCTGGCGGTTCTGGGTGGCGTAGCAGATGTCCTCACGGGGCGGTGCCTGGATCGCCGGGAACCGCTCCCGAAGGACCTCGATGATCTGGTTCGTCTCGTCCACCGAAAGCGTGGTCTGCGTGAGGTAGGAGAGGCCGTCGGGGTCGGGCACCTCGACCGTTCGGGCCTCCGCGACGCTCTGGACGAGGATCGTTCGCTCCGGGGACTGCCCGGTGGTGCCCACGACCTCCTCGTGGCCGGCGTGGCCGATCAGGACGATCCACCGGCCCTCCCCTGCGAAACGCCGGGCCTCCAGGTGGACCTTCGTGACCAGCGGGCACGTGGCATCGAGGACCGTGAGGCGCCGGGCCTCGGCGTTCCGGTAGACCTCGGGGGCCACCCCGTGGGCCGAGAGCACGACGACGGCGCCCTCCGGCACGTCCGTCTCCCCATCCACGAAGACGGCGCCCTTGGCCTCGAGGTCCCGGACCACGTGGAGGTTGTGCACGATCTGCTTCCGCACGTACACCGGCGCGCCGTGCTTGGCCAGGGCCTGCTCCACGGCCTCCACGGCGCGCTCCACCCCCGCGCAATAGCCCCGCGGGGCCGCCAGAAGGACCTTCTTCGGCACGCTCCCATCGTACCCGCGGGCCCGCCCATGGCGGAAGCGACCGCCGGTGACCCTCCACCGAAACGCCATGGCCAACCGGCACGGCTGGGGGTGGTGATGCGCCTGACCGAACCAATCCGTCAGCGAACCGGACCGCGCGGGCGGGGCAGCCCCTTGACGGCATCCCGGACCTGCTTCATGGACGCCGCGACGACGGTGGTCCCGGGCACGTCTCGGTCCGCGACGATCCGGATGAACGGGTAGGCCTCCCGGGCCTTGCCCACGAACCCGGCGAAGTCGCCGAACACGACCAGGACGTGCGGCCGCTCGGACTCCAGCTGGGCCAGGGCCTCCTCCTCCGTGGTCGCGCCGGGGGAAAGCTCCCACTCCGCGGTCACCGCGGCCCGCTTCAGCGCCGCGAGCGCATCGCCATCGGGCGCCACGCACAGGACCTTGAGCGCCCGGCACACCGTTACAACCAGTCCCGCTTCCTGAACACGAGGTACAGCAGGAAGGCCGCGCCCGCCATCATCCCCAGGGCCAGCGGGTAACCGATCCTCCACGACAGCTCAGGCATGTGCTCGAAGTTCATCCCGTAGACGCCGGCGATGAGCGTGGGAAGCAGGATGATGGCGCCCCACGACGTCACCTTCTTCATCACCACGTTCAGGTGGTTCGACGCCTGGGCGAGCTGGAGCTCGCGCGCCGACGTCAGGAGGTCCCGCACGTTGTCCGACAGCTCGGTGATCCGGATCACGTGGTCCAGCACGTCCCGGTAGTAGGGGGCGAGGGCGGGGGTCACGATGCCCTGGGCCTCCATGAGGAGGTCGACGACCTCCCGCATCGGCACGGCGAGCCGGCGAAACCGGACGACCTGCTGCCGGAGGCGGAAGATGTCGTGCGCAAGGTCCTCCGACGTCGCCCGGTCCGAGTCCTCCGCGCCTACCCGCTCCTCGATGTCGTCGCCCAGGTCCTCCAGCCGGTCGATCGCGTCGAGGTATCCGTCCACGATCTCGTCCAGCAGCAGGTACAGGAGGAAGCCGATACCCTCCTGGGGCATACCGTGCTCCCCCTTGGCCCGCTGGACGACCGAGGGGAAGTCGAACAGGGGCTTCCGCCGGACGGTGATGAGGTGGGAGTCCTTCCGGGCGAACAGGTGGACCTCGCTGTCGATCAGCCGGTTGTCGTCGTCGAGCCGCAGGCCGTGCGCCACCAGGAAGACGTAGTCGGGGTAGAGCTCGACCTTCGAGCGCTGCCCCCACCGGCTGCTGTCCTCGACCGAGAGCGGGTGCAGTTCGAAGGTGTCCTGGAGCGTCCGAAGCTCGTCATCGGTGGGCTCGACGGCGTCCAGCCACGCGTATCCCCCCATGCTGAGCGCGGCTTCCACGGCCGCGGGCTCGAACGGCTCCTCCTCGTCGAGGACGCCGTCCCGGTAGATGCGACACGTGATCACGCCGGGGGAGCGTACCGCAGCGGCCGGCCACGGACGGGACCGGTTAGACGGAGCTCGCTTCGAACCGGTACTCCGCGAAGTCCAGGTCCCAGAACAGCGGTCCGGGGCCGGCCCCATCGCGCTCCCCGAGCTCGGCGAAGCAAACGTCGCACAGATCGATCTCGACGGACCGGTCCGACCCGCACTCCGGGCAGCCCCGGATCGGCCCCCGCGAGGTGGGGGTGGAGGGAGAGACGTACCGCTCGGCTTGGGGCGGCGATCTCCATCGCCGGCACCGTACGCCCCTCAGGTTGAGACCGGAAGAACGCCGCGTGAACGCGAGCCGAAAGATCGGCGACGGCGAGGGTGCCGGTGGTCAGTCCACGAACTTGTAGCCGAGACCCCGGACCGTCACCAGGTTGACCGGACGGTGGGGGTCCTCTTCGATCTTGCGGCGCAACCGTTTCACGTGGACGTCGAGGGTCTTGGTGTCCCCGAAGTAGCTCGGCCCCCACACCTCTTCGATGAGGAAGTCCCGGGTCAGGAGCCGTCCCTTGCGTCGGAGGAACGCCTCCAGCAGCTCGAACTCCTTCGGCGGGAAGGCGGACTCCTCCCCTCGGACGGTGACCTCGTGGCGTGACACGTCCATCCGCACCGGCCCCACGGCCAGGACCTCCTCCTCGGTCACGACCGGCGCCGCCTGGGCGCGGACCCGGCGAAGGTTCGCCCTGACCCGGGAGATCAGCTCGCGAACGCTGAACGGCTTGGTGACGTAGTCGTCGGCCCCGAGCTCGAGGCCGGCCACCTTGTCCGCCTCGGCGTCCTTCGCCGTGACCATGATGATGGGGACGTCCGACTCGGCCCGGATGGCCCGGCACACGTCGAGGCCCGACAGCTCGGGCAGCATGAGGTCCAGGATCACCAGGGCCGGGGCCTCGGACCGGAACCGCTCCAAGGCCCGGCGGCCGTCCGGGGCGATGGAAACCGAGTAGCCCTCACGCTCCAGGTTGTACCGCACCGTGTCGGCCAGGGCGTCCTCGTCCTCGACGATCAGGATCCGCGCGGCGTCAGCCGACATCGGGGCTGAGGTGGACGGGGTGCGAAGCATCCGTGAACTCGCGGAACTCGCCGGTCAGCAGGAACCCCACCTGCTCACCGATGTCGACCGAGTGGTCGCCGACCCGCTCGAGCTGCCGGGCCACAAGGATCATCCGCAACCCCCAGTTCAACAGGCTCGGGTCTTCGGCCAGGGCCGCGACCTCCTTGTACATCCCGAGGTTCAGCCGGTCCACGGGGTCGTCCATCTCCGGCAGCCGGAGGCACAGATTGAGGTCGCGCTTGCGGAACGCCTCCATGGCCGTGCGGATCATGGGCCGAACGACGTCGCTCATCTCCTGGATGTGCCCGAGGATCATGTGGCTGCTGGGGAGGTCG
>DASWJF010000058.1:0-3552 GCA_036397275.1 Actinomycetota bacterium | reverse complement strand
GATCGCCCTCGCCATCCAGGAGGGGACGGATCCGGAAGAGGCCGCGCAGACGTGGATCGACGCCAACCAGGACGTCGTCCAGGGCTGGCTGCCGGCCGCATCGTGACCCACTGAACGACCGGCGCGGGGGCGGTCCATCGGGCCGCCCCCGCTCCGCATCGGAGGAGAGAGGCATGGCCGACGAGTACCGGATGCTGATCGGCGGGGAGTGGGTCCCCTCGGAGAGCGGCGCGGTCTTCGACGCGACGAGCCCCTCGACGGGAGAGGTCCTCGGCTCCGTGCCGGAGGGCACACGGGCCGACGCCCAGCGGGCCATCGACGCCGCGAGCGCGGCCTGGTCGCAATGGGCGGCCGCTTCGGCGTTCGACCGGGCGAAGGCGATGGAGCGGGTGGCTCGCATCATCGGCGAGCGGCGGGACGACCTGGCCCGGACCCTCACGCTCGATCAGGGCAAGCCGCTCAGGGCCGAGGCCTACGACGAGGTGGAGGAGCTCGTCGCATACTTCGACATGGCAGCCGCGGACGCCACGCGGATGGAGGGTCTGCTCCCGCCCTCGGTCGATGCGAACAAGCGCGTGCTCCTGTATCGGGTCCCTCGGGGCGTCGTCAGCGTCATCAGTCCCTGGAACTGGCCGTACACCATGCCGGGAGAGATCCTGGCTCCGGCCCTCGCGTACGGCAACGGTGTGGTGTGGGCGCCGGCCCCCACCACGTCGATCTGCGCCGTCAAGCTGGCCGAGTGCGTGGCCGACGCGGGCCTGCCTCCCGGCGTGTTCAACATGGTCACGGGGCCCGGTCCCGTCGTCGGCGACGAGATTGCGGCGAACCCCGGGACGCAGGCGGTCGGGTTCATCGGTTCGATCGCCACCGGGCACCGCGTCGCCGAGCGGGCGGCCGGGAAGGAGCTCCTGCTCGAGATGGGCGGCAACGGGCCGCTCGTGGTCCTGGAGGACGCCGACGTCGATGCCGCCGTCGCCGCCACCCTGCCGGCGTGCTTCCTGAACGCCGGCCAGAGCTGCACGGCCGGCGAGCGGATCCTGGTGCACGAGGACGTCCACGACGACTACCTGGCGCGGCTCACCGCCGCCATCGAGAAGGAGATCCGCCTGGGGGACCCCTTCGAGGACGCCACCACGATGGGACCGGTGAACAACCCGCCGACCGCCGACAAGACCGAGCGCCACGTGCGCGATGCCACCGACCGGGGGGCCTCCGTCGTCTTGGGCGGGCGGCGAGCCCCGCAGTTCGGGAGCGACCTGTTCTACGAGGCCACGGTGGTGGACGGGGTGACCCACGACATGGACATCGCGCGGGAGGAGACGTTCGGTCCGGTCGTGCCGATCTCGACGATCCGGAGCGAGGACGAGGCGGTTCGGATCGTGAACTCGTCACCCTACGGGCTGCTCTCGGCGGTCTTCACCCGCGACCTGCGCCGGGGGCTCCGGTACGCGGAGGCCGTCCGGGCGGGCTGGGTGAACGTCAACGAAGGGACGAACTACTGGGAGCCCCACCTGCCGTTCGGCGGCCGGGCTGGATCGAGGAGCGGGGTGGGCCGAGTGGGGGGCCGGTTCTCCATGGACCGGCTCACCGAGCTGAAGACCGTGGTCGTGAACCTGGCCTGAGGCCGTGAGCGGAATTCAGACGTCTCCGACGGCCCGGCATCGATCCTTCGCCTACCCGATCCTGCTCTCGCTCGGCGCGCTGGATGCCGCCGGCTACAGCGTCATCGGGCCCGTCGCCCCGGCCGTCTCCGAGGCCACCGGCGCCGGCCCCGCCCTGATCGGCGTGCTCGTCGCCTCGTTCCCGCTCGGCATCGTGATCGGGTTCCCGCTTGCCGGCCGCGCCGTGCAGGCCTGGGGACCGAGGGTAGTGCTGGCCACGTCGCTCGGGGTCATCGCGGCCGGGTGCCTGGGCTTCGTCGCGGGGACTGGCCTGCCCGCCTATCTGGCCTCGCGCTTGCTGATGGGGATGGGCTCGGGTGGGCTGTGGATCGGGATCGCCCTCGACACCCTGGAACGGTGGCCCGGACAGGGGTACCTGTGCATGAGCCGGATCCTCGCCGCGTACTCGATCGGAGGGCTCCTCGGCCCGGCGCTGGGCGCCATCGGCGGCATCCGCGGCCCGTTCGCCGCCTACCTGGCGCTGGTCGTCGTGGCGATCCCGCTCGTGTTCGTGATGGAGGCGCCGGCCGGACGGCTGGAACTCCGGGCCGATCGCGCCTCGCTCCGCCTGCCGGGGTTCCAGCTCGCGGCCGTGGGGATCTTGTTCGCGGTGCTGGGGCTGGGGGTGGCCGAGGGCGTGCTACCGCTCCACTTCGCCGATCGTCTGAGCCAGGTGCAGATCGGCGCCCTGTTCGTCGGCATGGCGGCCGCCGTCGCGGTCGCTGCGACGGCGGCCGCCCGCTTCGCTCCTCGACGGGCCCTTGCGGTGTCGCTCGTCTGCGTCGTGATCGGTATCGGGCTGGCCGGGGCGTCGGATGCGGTCCAGGTCTGGATCGTCTCGCTCGTGGTAGCGGGCGTCGGCATCGGGGCCGGGAATACCGGGTCGATCGGCGTGCTGCTGGAGACGGTCAGCTCCGAACGGATCGTGACGGCTATGGTCGTGTGGTCGCAGATCGGCATCGCCGGATATCTCGCCGGGCCGCTGGCCGGAGGAGCGCTCGCCGAGAGCCTGGGCTTCTCGGCCGTGGGGCTCGTTCCCCTGGCGGGGGCGGCGGTCCTCCTGGTGGCGCTGCTCCGCCGCCGCGGCGCCCACTCGAGTTGACCGGCCCCCAGGCATCGGTCTAGCGTTCGCTCTCGTTGCGGATGGCGGAATCGGTTGCGCGATGAGGAACGGACAAGGTTCATCGGTCCAGTCGGTGCACCGCGCCGTGTCGATCCTGGAGCTGCTCGCCCAGGAGGGCGAGCTCGGCGTCACCGAGCTGGGTCGACGGCTGGGGGTGCACAAGGCCACGGCGTCTCGCCTGGTCGCCACGCTCGCCGGACACGGGTTGGTCGCCCGGAACCCGGCGACGGACAAGTGCCGCCTCGGTATCGGCCTCGTCCATCTCGCCGGCGTTGCCATGGCCGGCCTCGATCTGGTCGGGCAGGCCCGGCCCGTTCTGGAGGACCTGGCAGCGCGGACCGAGGAGACCGTGAACCTGGCGGTCCTCGATGGCGACCTCGTGCTGAACATCGACCAGATCACCGGACCCCGCTCGATCGTGTCGATGAGCTGGGTGGGGAGGCGCACGCCGTATCACTGCACCTCGAACGGGAAGGTGCTCGTGGCCTTCCTGCCCGAGGCGGAGCGGGAGCGGCTGCTCTCGTCACCGCTCGAGCGGGAGACCCCATATACCGTCGTCGAGCCGGAGCGCCTGCGCGCCCAGCTGGCCGAGGTCCGAGCACGCGGGTACGCCCAGACGGTCGAGGAGCTCGAGGAGGGCCTGAACGCGGTGGCGGCTCCCGTCCGCCGCGCGGACGGCGAGGTGATCGCGGCGGTGAGCGTGGCCGGACCGGCGTTCCGGATGCGGCCCGGGGAGCTTCCCGGGATCGCCCGGATCACGATGGACGC
>DASWJF010000057.1:0-8333 GCA_036397275.1 Actinomycetota bacterium | reverse complement strand
GCTCGAGGAGGGCCTGAACGCGGTGGCGGCTCCCGTCCGCCGCGCGGACGGCGAGGTGATCGCGGCGGTGAGCGTGGCCGGACCGGCGTTCCGGATGCGGCCCGGGGAGCTTCCCGGGATCGCCCGGATCACGATGGACGCTGCGGCGGCGGTCTCCCGCCGCATGGGATACGCCGAGAGGAGGCAATCCGTTGGCGGTCGATGAGAACCCCGGGATCCTGCTGTACACGCGGATCCGCAAGTCGCCGTACTTCCACGCGTCACGGAAGCACGGGGTCAAGCGATACAGCGTCTACAACCACACCTATCACCCGCGCCACTACGGCGACCCGGTCGAGGAGTACTGGAAGCTCGTGAACGGCGTGACGCTCTGGGATGTCGGTGTGGAGAAGCAGATCCAGATCAAGGGCCCGGACGCGTTCGATCTCGCGAACACCATCGTCCCCCGCGACCTTCACAAGTGCGCGGTGGGACAGTGCAAGTACGTGTTCATCACGGCCCCCGACGGCGGGATCCTGAACGACCCCGTCCTGCTCCGCGTGGAGGAGGACGAGTTCTGGCTCTCGCTCGCCGACTCCGACGTGAACCTGTACGCGCTCGGCATCGCCGCCGCGAGGGGAATGGACGTGACCGTTCGGGAGATCGACGTGGCGCCGGTGCAGATCCAGGGCCCGAACTCGAAGAAGGTCCTGGTCGAGCTATTCGGCGACAAGGTCCTGGAGGTCCCCTACTACGGGCTGATGAAGGCCGACCTGGACGGGATGCGGGTGGTGGTCTCCCGGACCGGCTATACCGGCGAGGTGGGTTACGAGATCTACCTCCACGAGGCCAGCCGGCACGGCCAGAAGCTGTGGGACAGGGTCCTCGAGGCCGGCAGGCCCCACGGCCTTGAGGTGATCGGCCCCTGCCACATCCGCCGGATCGAGGGCGGCATCCTCGCCTTCGGCGCTGACATGTGGTACGAGAACAACCCGTTCGAGGTGGGGTACCACTACACGTGGATGGTGGACCTCGACCAGGAAGCCGACTTCATGGGAAAGGACGCGCTCCGGCGCATCAAGGAACAGGGCGTGAAGCAGAAGCTCGTCGGGGTGGACATCGAGGGCGATCCGCTCGGGACGTACATCGACAACGAGATGATCGACTTCTTCCCCACGCACGCGGGCGGGCGCGAGGTGGGGCGGGTCACGTCCGCCTGCTACTCGCCGCGCCTCCAGAAGAACATCGGCTACGCGATGCTCCCGATCGAGCTCGCGGAGCTTGGCACGGGGCTCCAGGTCGACACCCCGAAGTCAGGCCGAGTCGGAGCGGTCGTGGTCCCCATGCCCCACTGGGACCCCACCAAGGAGATCCCCAAGCAGTGACCGGCCCCGGCAGGATCTCCGCCCGGCGCTGAAGGAGGCACCGCATGACCACGTTGCCGGAACACGCGAGCGTCGTCGTCATCGGCGCGGGCATCGTGGGCAACAGCGTCGCCTACCACCTGGCCCGGCTGGGGTGGAAGGACATCGTGCTCCTCGACAAGGGCCCCCTCCCGAACCCCGGCGGGTCGACCGGTCACGCGTCCAACTTCATCTTCCTCGTAGACCATTCCAAGGAGATGACCAAGATCACCCTCGACAGCGTCCGCCAGTACAAGGAGCTCGGGGTGTTCACCGAGAGCGGGGGCATCGAGGTGGCTCGGAGCCCCGAACGGATGGAGGAGCTGAAGCGCCGCATGGCCTCGGCCAAGTCCTGGGGGATCGAGCCGGCCGAGCTGCTCGCCCCCTCCGAGGTGAAGGAGCTCGTTCCCTTCATCGACGAGAAGGTCATCCTGGGTGGCTTCTCCTGCCCGGGGATCGGCGTGGTCGATTCGCTGCGGGCCGGCACGCTCATGCGCGAGGAAGCGCAGCGGCTCGGCGCCCTCACGATCACCGCGAAGACCGAGGTGCGGGGGATCGACCTGGAGGGCGGCCGGGTCCGCGGGGTCCGGACCGACGCCGGCGACATCCGCACCGACGTGGTGGCGGTGTGCTGCGGGGTGTGGAGCCCCCGGATCGCGCGGATGGCCGGGGCCTCGATCCCGCTCACGCCGGCTGTCCATCAGATGATCGACGTGGGGCCGGTGCCGCTGTTCGAGAAGACGGTGGGCGAGATCGAGTACCCGATCGTCCGCGACGTGGACACGAACATGTACGAGCGCCAGCACGGGAGCGAGTTCGAGATCGGCTCCTACGCCCACCGGCCGATCCTCATCGAGCCGGACGACATCCCTTCGATCGAGCAAGCGGCCCAATCGCCGACCGAGTTGCCGTTCACGAAGGATGACTTCGATCCCCAGATGGAGGACGCCCTGGAGCTCTTCCCCGAGATCGTCGGCGACGAGCGGGTGGGCGTGAAGTACTCGGTCAACGGGCTGATCTCGCTCACGCCGGACGGCATGCCGCTCGTCGGGGAGACGCCCGAGGTCGGGGGGCTGTGGTCGGTGGCCGCGATCTGGGTGAAGGAAGGCCCCGGGTTCGGGCGCACCGTGGCCGAGTGGATGACCGACGGGTGCCCGGAGATCGACCCCCACACCTCCGACATCGCCCGCTTCTACAAGCACCAGCGGACGAAGCGGCACATCATGGCCAGGTCCGCCGAGGGCTACAACAAGACCTACGGCATCGTCCACCCCATGGAGCAGTGGGCCTCCAACCGGGACGTGCGGCTCTCGCCGTTCAACGAGCGAGGGAGGGCGCTGGACGCCGTGTTCTACGAGACGGCGGGGTGGGAGCGGCCGTTCTGGTACGGGTCCAACGAGAGCCTGCTCGACGAGTACGGCGACCGGGTGATGCCCCGCGAGGCGGAGTGGGATTCGCGGTGGTGGTCCCCGATCATCAACGCCGAGCACCTGGCCATGCGGGACCGGGTCGCCATGGTGGACCTGTCGGCCTTCGCCATCTTCGACGTGGCCGGCCCGCGAGCCCTGGACTGCGTGCAGCGGATCGCCGTGAAGCAGATGGACGTGCCTGTGGGACGCGTCGTGTACACGCCGCTCCTGAACCCGGCGGGCGGCGTGAAGGCTGACCTCACGATCATGCGCCTCTCGGACGACCGGTTCCGCGTGGTGACCGGGGGGTTCTCGGGGATGGCCGACCGGAAGTGGTTCGTCTCGCATCTTCCCGAGGACGGCTCGGCCCAGGTCCACGACCAGACCTCCGCGTGGTGCACGTTGGGCCTGTGGGGCCCCCGGGCCAGGGACGTCCTCGGTTCGGTGACCCGGGACGACGTCTCGCACGAGGGGTTCCCCTTCGCCACCTGCCGGTGGATCGAGGTGGACACGCTTCGGGTCCTCGCCTCGCGCATCTCCTACGTGGGGGAGCTGGGGTGGGAGCTGTACGTGCCGATGGAGCAGGGCGCGCACCTCTGGGACGTGGTGTGGGAGGCCGGGCATCCGCACGGGGTGGTCCCCGTGGGGATCGGGGTCTACGCCACCACTGCCCGGCTCGAGAAGTGCTACCGGGCCCACGGGAACGAGCTCGAGCTCGAGTACGACCTGGTCGAGGCGGGGATGGCCGGCCCGTCCGTCAAGGACGCCGAGTTCATCGGCAGGGATGCGTATCTCAAGCAGCGAGCCGAGGAGCCTGCCGCGGTCTTGTGCACGCTCACCGTGGATGACCCCACGTCGTCCTCCGGCGTGAAGCGGTACATGCTGGGGCGCGAGCCGATCCTGTCGCGGGACGGCCAGCCCCTCGTCGACCGGAAGGGCCGGCGCCCCTATGTGACGAGCGCGGGCTCCGGCCCGTCGGTGGGCAAGCACATCCTCATGGCCTATCTCCCTCCGGATCGGGCGGCTTCGGGCACGGAGCTCGCCTTGGAGTACTTCGGCCAGCGGTACCCCGTGACCGTCGCCGCCGTCGGGAGCACGCCCTTGTTCGACCCCGCCAACGAGCGGCTGAAGCGCTGACGCTCGATGGACGTCCTCGTCTGCGTGAAGCGGGTCCCCATCACCGGGGGTCGCATCACCCTCACCCCGGACGAGCAGGACATCGACACGCGGTACCTGGGGTTCACCGTGAGCCCCCACGAGGAGTGCGCCGTCGAGGAGGCCGTCCGGCTGGTGGAGGCCCACGGCGGCTCGACCACGGCCCTCACCCTCGGTCCCGAGGCCGCCGAGGACCAGCTCAGGGATGCGCTGGCCCTGGGAGCGGACCGGGCCGTCCTCCTGGAGACCGACAGCGCCGAGTGGGACGCGGGCGCCACGGCGGCCGCCATCGCCCAGGTCGTCCGCGACCACGGGGACGCCGGGATCGCCTACGACCTGCTCCTGTTCGGGAACGAGTCCGCGGACGCCGGCGGGTATCAGGTGGGGGTCCGGGTGGCCCACGCCCTCGACCTGCCCTGCGTGACCGGCGTGAAGCACCTCGAGATCCTGAATGGGACCGCTGCCGCGAGGCGCGAGGGTCCGGGCGGCTTCGAGATCTTCGAGGTGGCCCTCCCCGGGGTCGTCACGGTGAAGGAGGGGATCAACCTGCCCCGGTACCCGTCGATCCCGGGGCGGCTGCGGGCCAAGAAGGCCCCGGTCGAGCGGCACCGCCCCGAACGGCCGGCCCCCGGCCTGGAGAAGGTGCGGCTTCGGCTCCCTCAGGCCCGCGACAAGCAGGCCGAGATGCTGGGCGACGGGGCCGCCGGAGCCGAGCGGGCGGTGGAGGTGTTCCGGCAGATCGGGGTGATGCCGCCGTGATCGTGGGCCTCGTCGAGCACGACGGCGGGGTCACCTCGGAACTCTCGCTCCAGATGCTGACGCTGGGGTGGCGTCTGGCGGAGCGGCTCGGCGTGCCGCTCACCGCACTCGTGGTCGGAGCTGAGGCCCGGCCGGCGGTGGACGGTCTCGCCGCCCACGGCGTCTCGGCCGTTCACGTTGCCGTGGACGATCGCCTCGACGAGTACGCGCCCGGGGCGTGGGCGGCGTGCATCGTCGATCTTATGGGGCGAGAGCGTCCGGGTGCGGTCCTGGCCCCGGGGAGCGACCGGGGGAACGAGGTCATGGCCCACGTGGGGGCCCGGACGGGCCTGCCGATGGCCGCCAACTGCACCGAGGTGGAGCCGGGTGACCTTGGGCACCCGTACCTGCTCACCCGGGTCCGGTGGGGCGGCAGCCTGCTGGAGGAGGCCCGCCTTCATGGCGACGTCAAGCTGCTGACCGCGGCCCCCCACGCGGTCAAGGCCGAGGAGGCGCCCGCGGCCGGCGGGTTCTCCGTCGAGGAGTTCTCTCCCGCCTTGCAGGACAAGGACTTCCGGGTGAAGGTGGCCCGGCGGGAGGAGCGGGCTGCCGGCAAGGTCTCGCTCTCCGAGGCCCGGGTCGTGGTGGGCGGTGGGCGGGGCGTGGGGAGCCCGGAGGGGTTCCGTCCCCTCGAAGAGCTCGCGGAGCTCCTGGGCGGCGTGGTGGGTTGCTCGCGCGTGGTCACCAGCCTGGGGTGGCGACCCCACACCGACCAGGTCGGGCAGACGGGTGTGCGCATCGCCCCGGACCTCTACGTCGCGTGCGGCATCAGCGGGGCGATCCAGCACATGGTCGGGGCGAAGGGAGCGAAGAAGATCCTGGTCGTCAACACCGATCCGCAGGCCCCCATCCTGGCCCACGCGGACTACGCGATCATCGGCGACGTCCAGGAGGTGGTCCCCGCCCTCGTCTCCGCGATCAAGCAGGCGAAAGTCCGCTAGGGCTCGGCGTGCTCGCTTCGGGTTGCGCGGGGCGCGTTTCGTCGAGGACAATCGCAGCCCTCATGTTCCGGTTGGGGGTACGAAGCGCGCCGCGCCGTCCGCGAGTAAGCCTCGCGGGCCGGACGACCGTGCACGCCACCTGATCCCGGCGACCGGCTCCCCACCGCCGACCGGTCGCTCCGCCCGCGGAGCCCCGTCCCAGGAGGAGGAATCGCAAGATGGATTGGAACCGGTTCGAGCGACCGCTCTCGTCGATGCTCGACGGGATCGGCCACACGCCGCTGGTGCGGCTGCGGAAGACCGAACCGCCGGGTCGGGAGCTGCTCGCGAAGGTCGAATGGTACGGCCCGACGGGGTCGGTCAAGGACCGCATCTACGCCTTCATGATCGAGCGCGCCGAGGGTCGGGGTGAGCTTCGTCCCGGGATGACCATCATGGAGTGCACGACCGGCAACGCCGGGATCGCCTGTTCGGCCGTGGCCGCGATCAAGGGGTACCCGTGCGTCATCGTCATGCCGGAGGGTATGAGCGAGGAGCGCAAGAATATGATCCGCGCCTACGGGGCCGAGCTGGTCCTCACGCCCGGTGCCGGGACCGACATCGATCTCGCGCTGGCGAAGGTGAAGGAGATGGTGACCGCCGATCCCGACCGGTACTTCGTGCCCGCCGAGTTCGAGAATCCCGACAACGTGGAGGCCCAGATGAGCTCCGGCCGCGAGATCTGGGAGCAGACGGGGGGATCCCTCGACGCCGTGGTCGCCGCCCAGGGGACCGGCGGCTGGATCACCGGCGTCGCCCGGTACCTGAAGGGAAGAGACTCGAGCGTGCGCGTGTACGCCGTGGAGCCCTCCGAGTGCCCGCTGATCTCGGAGCAGACGTGGGGAACCCACGGTGTGCCGGGGATCGGCGACGGCATCGTCCCGCGGAACCTGGACCTGCAGCTGATGGACGGCATGGTGACGGCGTCGACGGAAGAGGCGCTCGAGACGGCCCGCCGTCTCGCGCGGGAGGAAGGCCTGCTCTGCGGGCCCTCGTCCGGGATCAACGTTGCGGCGGCGCTGAAGGTGGCCGAGAAGCACCCCGAGTTCCGCCGGATCGTCACGGTCGTCGCGGACACCGGGCAGCGGTACCTCTCCGGGGAGCTCTTCGGGGCGGAGTCCGACGTCTACGTCCCCGAGCGGGAGCACCCGATCGAGCCCTACTCGCTCGAGCAGCTCCGACGCCACGTGGACCGTCTCGAGTTCATCTACTAAGGGTGTCCGGCCCGAGCTGAATCGCCGTTCAGTCAGGGCGATATGCTCGGCGCGGAGGTGAGCCATGACCTATCCCATGTCCGACGAGGACCGTGCGATCCAGGAGCGAGCCCGCCGGTTCGTCGACGAGGAGCTGATCCCCTACGAGGTCGATGCCGAGATGAACCAGGGCGTGCTTCCGCCTGCCGTGATCGAGCGCCAAGAGGCGAGGCTCCGAGAGCTCGGGCTGTCGGCCGTCAACATGCCGAAGGAGCTGGGCGGCGATGGGCTGTCCGTGTTCCAACAGGTGCTCGTGTCGGAACAGATCGGGAGGGCCACGAACGCCCTCGGGTGGGTCCTTCACAACGGACCGCAGTGGGCGGTCGAAATCTTCACGGATGAGCAGGTGGAGCGGTACCTGAAGCCGTTCATCCGGGGCGAGAAGCGGGAGTGCTACGCGATCACCGAGCCCGGCGCCGGCTCCGACGTGGACGCCATCGAGGCCACGGCCCGCCGGGACGGCGACGCGTACGTCCTGAACGGGCTGAAGTGGCACGTCACGTCGTTCAACAAGGCCGACGTCGTGTTCTTCCAGGCCAAGCTGGCCGATGCCCCGAACCAGGGCACGCACGCGCTGTTCATCGTGGACATCCCGTCCGAGGGCGTCCGGGTGGTGGCCACGCCCGCATACTCGCATACCTTCGCCGACCACCACGCCATCGTCGAGTTCACCGGCGTGCATGTGCCCGCGGCGAACCTGGTCGGCGAGGAGGGCGGGGGGATGGACTTCACGTATGCCTGGTTCCGGTACGAGCGGTTGATGATCGCGGCCCGGTGCTGCGGGGCCGCCGAGCGGCTGATCGACGAGGCCACAGCGTTCGCCAAGGAGCGGGCCCAGTTCGGCAGGCCGATCATCGAGTTCCAGGCCGTGGCGCACATGCTGGCCGACTCGCTCACCGAGTTGTGGGCCGCCCGCCTGATGACCTACCGCCTGGGCCAGGAGATCGACGAGGGCGTCGACGTCAAGGTGCAGCACGCCCACTGCTCGATGGCCAAGCTCTACGGGAGCGAGATGGCGAACCGCGTCGCCGATCGGGCCGTGCAGATCTTCGGGGGCCGCGGCTACATGCGGGAGAACGTCGCCGAGCGCTTCTACCGCGAGGTCCGGGTGGACCGGATCTGGGAGGGGACCTCCGAGATCCAGCGGAACATCGTCGCCGACCAGCTGGCCAAGCGCGGGGTCCGGGCCCTGGCCGGCTAGGACGTGTCTCCTTATTCGGCGGCCCACGTGAGTGGGGCGGCCTCGCGGTTCAGGGGATGCCATGGAATGATTCGGAAACCGTGCTTGATGGCTGACCGGAGGGACGAGTCGAAACGGATGAGAGATCTCGTCTCAGCGCCTCACGGTGCCGTCTG
>DASWJF010000056.1:0-8515 GCA_036397275.1 Actinomycetota bacterium | reverse complement strand
CGCGTGGTCGACAATGTCGAGCACGTCATCGCCGGCGGGCGTGAGGCCGTCGAGGCGGCCGTGGTCTGCCTGTTCGCCGAGGGGAACCTCCTGCTCGAGGGGGTGCCGGGCGTCGGCAAGACCATGCTGGCCCGGTCCATCGCGGCCTCCATCGACGGCACCTTCAGCAGGGTCCAGGCCACCCCCGACCTCCTCCCCTCCGACCTCACCGGCATCTCCGTCTACGACCAGGAGGCCAAGCAGTTCCGGTTCGTCCCCGGCCCATCTTCGCCAACGTGGTCCTGGTGGACGAGATCAACCGGACCACGCCGCGGACCCAGTCGGCGCTCCTGGAGGCGATGGAGGAGCGGCAGGTCACCGTGGAGAATGTCACCCACCCGCTCCCCGAGCCCTACCTCCTGATCGCCACGGAGAACCCCATCGAGCAGCACGGCACCTACCCGCTGCCCGAGGGGCAGCTCGACCGGTTCACCATGACCGTGCTGGTCGGGTACCCGAGCCATCAGGCCGCCCAGGACGTGGTGCGGCGCCAGATGCTCCGTCACCCCATCGGGGATCTGGCGCCGGTGGTCTCGGCCGAGGAGGTCGTGGCCCATCAGCACGCCGTGCGGAACGTGCACGTCGACCCCGCCGTCGTCGAGTACGTGGTCATGCTGGTGCAGGCCACGCGGGTCCATCCCGAGGTCTCCCTCGGCGCGTCACCACGTTCGATGCTCGCCCTCACGCGCACCGCGCAGGCGCGCGCGGTTGCCGAGGGCCGGAGTTACGTGCTGCCCGACGACGTGAAGTCCCTGGCCCCGGCGGTCCTTGCCCACCGGCTGATGCTGAAGGGTCACGGCGGCGTGGCGAGCGGGCGGGCCCAGGACGTCCTGTGCTCGGTGCTGGACCAGGTGCCGGTGCCCCTGGGCATCTCGGGAAGGGCGTAGGGGGTGCCCAGGCCGCGCCGGCGGGCCGCGGCGCTCGCGGTGGGGGCCGCGGCGCTGTTCGGGGTGGGGACGAGCGTCCAGGCCGGCTGGCTCCTGGTGCTCTCCTCGATCCTCCTGGGCGCCGCCGTGGCGGGCTTGTTGCTCCCCCTCCGCATGGTCCGCGACGTAGAGGTGGAACGCCGGGGCCCCGACGAGGCGTTCCAGGGCGACGACGTGATGGTCGAGCTGATCGTGACGAACCGGGGACGGGGCATGAAGCTCGGCATGGAGGTGGAGGACCCCCACGTGGCGCGGGCCCGGGTCCTGGTGCCGCCGCTCGGCCCGGGGGAGCGGGTGATGATCGGGACGGCCCGGCGGGCCGCCCGCCGCGGGGTCCAGGAGTCCACCGCGGTCCTGATCCGCTCGGCGGCGCCTTTCGGGGTGGCCGAGGCCGGTCGTACCGTCGAGGCGCCGGGGCGAACGGTCGTGTACCCGGCCGTGGTCCGGCTGGACCGCAGTCCGCTCCTCGACCTCGTGCCCACGTCCGAGATCGCGATGCACACGGCGCCCCGGCGGGGGACCGGTCCCGAGTACCTCGGCATCCGGGAGTACCGGACCGGCGACAGCATGCGCCACGTCCACTGGCCCTCGACCGCCCGGCACAACCACGTGATGGTTCGAGAGTTCGAACAGGAGCGCACCCGGCGCCTGGCCGTGGTGGTCGACACGTGGGCCGACGCCGGCGAGGAGGACACCCCCCTCGACGCGTGCTGTTCGGTGGCCGCGTCGGTGGCCCTCGCGGCGCTGGGCCGGGCGCAGGGCGTGCGCCTGGTGGCTGCGCGGGACGGCCAAGTCGACGTGCTGTGGCGGGCCGATCCGGCCCGGTTGCTCGAATGGCTGGCCGGGCTCCGACCGTTCGGGCGGATGCTGCTCGAGGCCGTGGTGGCCGAGCTGGGGCCGAGGCTACGGGGAGTCCACAGCGTGCTCCTGGCCGTTCCATCCTGGCGAGCGAACGCCGGGTTGGCCGACGCCGCCGGGTGGCTCCGGTCCCAAGCCGGGTCCGTGGCGGTGGCGCTGGTCGAGGCCCATACCTTCCAGACCGATCCGCAGGTCGCCGCGCTGTCGGCTCAGGAGGTGGACGGGGTGGCCGGCGAGCTCGCCGCCAGGGGAGTGACGGTGTATCGGGTCGGCGCCGGGGAGGACCTGGGCGGATGTCTTCAGCAACCGTTCGCGTCGGCTTCGTGAAACGGGCCAAGGAGCCGCCGGAGGACTCCGTCCGGCTGCGGGTCGTGGTGGCCGCCATGGTCATGGTGGCCCTGGTCGCGGTGCTCGCTCAGGGGACCACCGATGCCTTCACATGGGTCGGGAGCCTGCTGCTCGTCCCGGCCGGCTACGCGTTCTCCTACGTCCAGCGCCATAAGAGCAGCGTCGCCACCAAAGTTGTGTTGGTGGTCGGCCTCGTGGTGGCCCTCGCGTCCTTCCTCCAGGGCGTGCGGAGCGCCGAGACCGTGGACCAGGCCCGCATCCCGCTGGCTTCGTTGTTCGTGTGGGTCCAGGTCCTCCACTCGTTCGACGTCCCTCGCCGGCGGGACCTGGCCTTCTCCATGGTCTCCAGCCTGATCCTGATGGCGCAGGCGGGGGCGCTGTCGTTCGGGACCGGGTTCCTGGTGTTCCTGGTGCCATGGGGCGCGCTTGCCGCAGCCTGGCTGTACCTGTCGCAGCACCCCGCCTCACGCGAGGTCAACGAACCGTCGTTCGTCCGGAAGGTCGCGAGCCGGGGCGGGGGCGTGGGGCCGGCCGTCGGCCGGTCGCTGGTGGCCGCGACCGTGGTGGTGGTGATGGCCACCGCCGTGGTGTTCGCGTTCATGCCCCGGCTCCCCGGGACGTCGGTCCGCCTTCCCCCGTTCGCCGCCGGCCGGGCCATGGCCGTGCCGGGCTTCGACGGCCAGGTGGCGAACCCCGGGCTGCCCGCCCAGGGCGGTGACGGCGTGGTGAACTTCGCGCCGTCCGCGTACCCGGGGTTCGGGTCGCGGGTGGACCTCCGGGCCCGGGGGCGCCTCTCGGATCGCGTCGTGATGCGGGTCCGCTCACCGCAGGCCGCGCTGTGGCGGGGGCAGGTCTACGACACGTTCGACGGCACGGCGTGGACCGCCTCGGACACCGACGCGATCGCGATCGGGCAGTCGGACGGTCAGAGCTTCCTGATCTCCACCGGCGTGACCGCGGTTCCCACGCGACGGCTGGTCACGACGTTCTACGTGGAGTCGAACGAACCGAACATCGTCTTCGCGGCGTACGCGCCGCAGCAGGTGTTCTTCCCATCGACGCAGCTGTCCGTCGACCAGTACGAGTCGATCCGCGCCCCGATCTTCCTGGACCAGGGCCTGGTGTACAGCGTGATCTCCGAGATCCCCATCACCCAGCCCGAGCTGCTGCGGCAGCTGCCGCCGGGATTTCGGGGGGCCGACCTCTCGAACTACACGCAGCTCCCCGACGGCCTGCCCAAGCGGGTCGTGGGCCTGGCGAAAGGGATCACGGCCGGGGCGACGACCACCTACGACAAGGTTGCCGCCATCGAGGACTGGTTGCGGCGCAACACTCGGTACAACCTCGACATCCCGCCCGACCCGCCGGGCGCGAACGCCATGGACTACTTCCTGTTCGAGAGTCGCGAGGGGTTCTGCGAGCAAATCGCCACGGCCATGGCGGTGCTGCTGCGGGCGGTGGGCGTGCCGACCCGCCTGGTGACTGGGTTCGGGCCGGGCGAGCGCAACACGTTCACCGGGTACTTCGAGGTCCGGGAGTCCGATGCCCACGCCTGGGTCGAGGTGCTGTACCCCGAGGTCGGATGGGTGCAGTACGACCCGACGTTCGGGGTCCCCCCGGCCGCGCCCGGACTGGGCGGCCGGTTCATCGGGCCAGAGGTCCTTCGGGCCGTGGGGCGGTTCGTCTCCCGGGCGGTGCCGGAGCCGGTGAAGGCCGCGGCTCGGGAGGTGGGCGGGGCCATCGGCGCGGCGGCGCGTGCGGCGCTTTCGGCATGGCCGGTCGCCGCGGGGCTGGCCGTTCTGTTGCTGCTCGGCCTGATCGCTCTCCACCGCTTGCGCGCGGCCCGCCGGCGCCCCCGGTCACCCATCGGGGCCGCGGGGGCGTTCCTCACGCTCTCGGAGACGCTCCGGGCCCGGGGCCATCCGCGGGGCGAGCAGCAGACCCCCGCCGAGTTCCTCCGCGCGATCCGACGGAGCCGGACGTTGCCCTCCGAGCTGTTGCCCGATGCCGAGCTCGTCGTGCGTACGTTCGAACGCGAACGGTTCTCCGGGGAGGAGCCTGGACCCGAGGACGTCGAGGAGGCCGTGGCGGCGGCCGCGCGGGTGCACGAGGGCGCCACGCGCGCGAGCCCGAACGACTGGACCTAGTCGGCCCACAGGCCGCGCAGCAGCTCGTCCACACCGCCCGCAGTCCCGGTCCCCGCGGGGACCGGCATCTCCTCGATCACGTCCGCGTCCTCGAACGTGGTGCGCCGGTCGAACAGGCCGCGGACGGCCTCCGGCAGGAACCGCGTGAGCTGCGCGTGGTGGTAACGGTCCTCGTACGGGTGGTTGCGGCGGTGGTACCGGAGGGGGAAGTACACGTACAGCGCGTGTCGAGCCCGGGTGAGCGCCACGTAGAGCAGCCGGCGTTCCTCCTCGATCCGCTCCTCGTCTCCGGTGGCCATGTCCGAGGGCATCATCCCGTCCGCCGCGTGGATCACGTGGACCACGTCCCACTCGCCGCCCTTGGCCGAGTGGATGGTCGAGAGCACCAGGTAGTCCTCGTCGAGCAGGGGCGGGCCGGCCAGGTCGGACGTTGAGTTCGGAGGATCGAGCGCGAGATCCGCCAGGAACCGGCCGCGCGTCGAGTAGCCCGAGGCGAGTTGCTCGAGCTGCTCGAGGTCGCGGGAGCGGGCCTCGGCGTGGTCGTACCGGCGGGCCAGGACCGGTTGGAGGAACCGGCGGACCCGCTCGAGCTGGGCGGCGGGCGGGACGTCGTCCGAGCAGCCCCGGGCCACAGCTGCCAGCTCGTCGAGCTCTGGTCGAGCGGGCGTCGGGACGGCGACGTCGATCGCCGTCAGCCGCGTCAGGGGCGAGGCGCCTTCGTCGTTCGTCATGATGACCCCGGCCAGCAGCCGGCGGGCCGTAGCCGGCCCCACGCCGTTCAGGAGCTGGAGCACGCGGAACCAGCTCACCTCGTCCCCGGGGTTCTCCAGGACCCGCAGCACGGCGAGCGCGTCCTTCACGTGGGCGGCCTCCATGAACTTCAGGCCGCCGTACTTCACGAACGGGATGTTCCGCCGGGACAGCTCGATCTCGAGGAGGTCGCTGTGGTGGGCGGCGCGGAACAGCACGGCCTGCTCCTTGAGCGGCGTGCCCTGCTCCCGGTGCTCCAGGATGGCCCGGCACACCGCGTCCGACTGGTCGGCCTCGTCGAGGCACGTGAGCAAGGACGGACGCCGCTCGCTGGCCCGTTCGGACCACAGGGTCTTCTCGTGGCGCTGCGGCGAGAGTGCGATGACCGCGTTCGACACGTCGAGGATGGGTTGCGTGGATCGGTAGTTCTGCTCCAGGCGGACGATCCGGGTGCCGGGGAACCGCTCCGGGAACTCCAGGATGTTCCGCACGGTGGCCGCGCGGAACGAGTAGATGGCCTGGGCGTCGTCGCCCACGACCATGAGGTCCTGGCCGGCCGGCCGGGTCGCGGCGAGGATGTCGGCCTGGACCGCGTTCGTGTCCTGGTACTCGTCAACCAGGATGTGGTCGAACATCTCGGACACCCGCTCGCCGGCGCCGGGCGTCCGGGCCAGCGCGTGCCAGTGCAGGAGGAGGTCGTCGTAGTCGAGGCAGTGCTGGTCGCGCTTTCGAGCCGTGTACGCCTCGAAGATCTTCCGGATGCCGTCGAGATCGTCGGCGCACCAGGGGTAGTCGCGCTCCAGGACGTCGCGGAGCTTTGCGCCGGCGTTCACCGTTCGCGAGTAGATGTCGGCCAGCGTCTCCTTCCTGGGGAAGCGGCGCTCCGCCGTCCCCAGGCCGAGGTCGCCCCGGATCAGGTCCATGAGGTCGGCCGAGTCGGTCCGGTCCATCACGGTGAAGTCCGGTCGGAGGCCCAGGGCCCGGCCTTGGAGGCGGAGCAGGCGGTTGCCGACGGAATGGAACGTGCCGCCCCACACCCGGCCCACCGCGCGCTCGCCGGTCAGCCGCTCGGCTCGGGAGAGCATCTCGCGGGCCCCCCGGCGGGTGAACGTGAGCAGCAGGATCCGGTCGGGACGCACGCCCTGATCCACGAGGCGAGCCACTCGGCACGCGAGCGTCCAGGTCTTCCCGCTGCCCGCCCCGGCCACGACCAGCAGGGGAGCGCCGACGTGCTCAACCGCCTCCCGCTGGGCCGGGTTGAGGCGTTCCAGAGCATCGAACATGTGTTCGAGGAGTGTAGGCGGGGCCCCGGCGGCGCGCAAGCAGGCGGGGTCCGGGGCCGCCCAGGCAGCGGGTACCATCGACCCATGTGCCGGAGCATCAAGAAGCTGCGCAGCGAGGACGGGCCCGCCACCGAGGAGGAGGTCAGGGAGGCCGCCCTCCAGTTCGTGCGAAAGGTGAGCGGGTACCGCGTCCCATCGAAGCGAAACACCGACGCGTTCGACGCGGCCGTGGACGACGTCGCCGCGGCGTCCAAGCGCCTCCTCGACGCGGTCTCACCGCTGCCCCGCACTTGACGAGCGCCTGCCGTTCGCCCCGCGCGCCGCGTTTAGGATGACGCGCATGTTGCCCCTCGATCCCGCACCGGAGCAGATGCGCGAGATGGGTGAGGCCGCCCTGGCCTACATGATCGAGTTCCTCCGCCAGCAACCCGACCTCCCGGCGGGCGGGGAGAGCGGCGGCCTCGAAGCCGCCCGCGCCCTGCGCGAGTCCCCACCCGAGGTGGGCGGCGAGTTCAAACCGCTGCTGGAGACCGTGGAGCTCGCGGCGGCCAGGTCCTACGGGACCACCGGCCCCGGGTACCTCGCGTTCATCCCCGGCGGCGGGCTGTTCACCGCGAGCCTCGGCGATCTCCTGGCCACCGGCATCAACCGGTTCGTCAACCTGTGGTCAACGGCGCCGATCGTGGCGCAGATCGAATACAACGTGGTCCGGTGGCTGTGCGACCTGTTCGGCTACCCGGAGGCGTCCCGCGGCATCCTCACCTCCGGCGGGTCCATGGCCAACTTCTCCGGCATCGTGGCGGCGCGGAAGGCGAACCTGTCCGAGGACTTCCTGGACGGCGCGCTCTACGTCTCGGACCAAGTGCACGCGTCGGTCACGAAGGCGGCGGCGCTTGCCGGGTTCCCGGAGCGGAGCGTGCGCGTCGTCCCGACCACGCCGGAGCTCCGCATGGACGTGGACAGGCTCCGGGACATGGTCGGCACGGACCGGCGTGCCGGCCTCCGCCCGTTCCTGGTGGTGGCCTCGGCCGGCACGACGAACACCGGGGCAGTCGACCCTATCGCCGACGTCGCGGACCTCGCGGCCGAGGAGGACCTGTGGCTCCACGCCGACGCGGCCTACGGCGGCTTCTTCCAGCTCACCGAGCGGGGGAAGGCGAAGTTCCGGGGCATCGACCGGGCCGACTCCATCACGCTCGACCCCCACAAGGGCATGTTCCTGCCGTACGGGACCGGCTCGCTCGTCGTGCGTGACGGCGCGCGCCTGCGCGAGGCCCACTTCGCCGGGGCCGCCTATCTCCAGGACCTTGCCGGCGAGGACGAGATCCCCAACTTCTCCGAGTACTCGCCCGAGCTGTCGCGCGACTTCCGAGGGCTCCGCGTGTGGTTCCCGCTCAAGCTGCACGGCGTCTCGGCGTTCCGGGAGGCGCTCGACGAGAAACTGGACCTTGCTCGCGTCCTCTACGACGGGCTGCGGGAGATCCCGGAACTGGAGCTGCCGTGGGAGCCGGAGCTCACCGTGGTGCCGTTCCGCCTCCGCGACGGAGGGGACGAGCCGAACAAGCGGCTGCTCGAGCGGATCAACGCCTCGCAGCGGGTGTTCCTTTCGAGCACCGTGGTGGACGGGCGGTTCACCATCCGGGCGTGCATCCTGTCGCACCGAACCCATCGGGACCGCATCGACGAGTGCATCGACATCGTGCGTCGCGCGGCGGCCGACGTCTCCTGACCCATGCCAGAGCTTCCCGAGGTCCAGGCGCTCGCCGAGCGGCTCGACGCCGCGGTCGCCGGCGCCCCGTTCGTCAGGGCCGACGCGCTCCAGTTCTCGTCGCTGAAGACGTTCGCGCCGCGGCCGGAGTCGCTGGCCGGCGCGACGCTCGAGTGGGTGGGCCGGCGGGGCAAGTTCGTCGTGTTCGACTTCGGCGGGCCTCGCCTGCTGGTCCACCTGTCGCAGGGCGGACGGGTGGACGTGGAGGACTCCCCCAAGCGGACCCGGCCGAGGGGCGCCGTCGTGCGGCTGTTCTTCGAGGGGGGCCCCACCGTCCTGGTGAAGGAGTTCGGCCGGGAGCGGAAAGCCGGCTGGTGGGTGCTGGCCGAGGGCGACGACGGCCCCCTCGCCAAGCTCGGGCCGGAGCCCGACTCGGCAGAGTTCGAGCGGTTCGTC